>PHDR01000050.1 GCA_002841035.1 Bacteroidetes bacterium HGW-Bacteroidetes-12
TATTTACTAAAATAAATGATTTTTTAAATTATATTAAATTGAATAAAAACATTACGTTGAATAATTCTAATCTTATTTGGTGGCAATTTGATCCTTTCAGGTTTATAAATAAACCCATTAATAGCTTGAGTAAAAGAATATATCATGTTGTTGATTCTTATAATTCCTTTTGGCAAGATAAAATAATAGCTCAAGAATCAGATTTAATAGTCTGTACAAATACTTCATATATAAGTAGGTATAAAGAATATAATAAAAAAACAATATATATCCCTCATGGAATTTCATCAGATGAATTTTTAGTTAACGAAAAAAAAATTATTGCTATAAAAAAAAAATTTGGTAATTATGCTATTTTAGTAGGTAATATAGGGGGTGATATTAATATTAATCTAATTAAAAATATTTTAGTTACTAAAATTAATTTAGTTGTTATAGGTTTTGAATATATTAAAAATAATGAATGGGAAGAATTAAAAACCTATCCTAACTTATTTTATTTAGGAGTAATTAATGCTAAAGAAGTTAATAATTACATAGCAGCTTCAAAAGTAGGGTTAGTAACATATTGTTTTGATAAAGAAATTACAATTAATAGTAGGTCTCCATTAAAAATAATTAATTATTTGGTTCAAAATAAACCAGTAATCTCTTCAATTCAAACCCCTTTAAATATTCTTGAGAATCAAGCTATTTTTTATGCTTTTAATAACGAAGACTATATTAATTATATTAAAGATGCTTTTGAAGAAAAGTTAGATATAAATCAAGAAATTGTAACTAATTATCTAACATCCATTACGTACCCCAAGTTAATAAAAAACATTTTAAACAAAATATAATAAATGCACATTATATTTATCATATCCAACGAAACGAGCGTACCCTATTTTAAATGGTTTGCCGAAAAAGCCGCACAACAAACCGTGCATAAATTTTCTTTTGTAACCCTTTATACTTCAACCCCCAAAATGATAGAAGATGTGGGTAAATACGGTTGGCAATGTTATTGGTTTAAATACAATCATCAAAACAGAAAAACAGGAATGATTTCCACTTTTTTTCAGCTCTACAAATTGTTTAAAAAACTACAACCAGATGTAGTGCACACCCATTTGTTTGACGATTCTTTACCTGGATTAATGGCAGCTCGTTTGGCAGGTGTAAAAAAAAGAGTAATTACCAAACAAGATACAACTTTTCATTACTTCTATGCTCCAAAATGGGTTGTTGCTGATAAGTTTAACAATAGAAATGCTACACATATTGTCCCCGTTTCCAAAGAAGCAGAAAAATTTATCATAGAAAAAGAAAATGCTCCTGTAGAAAAAATAACGATGATACATCACGGAATACCACCCGAACTATTTACCCAACAATCGGAAGCATATAAAAAAGAATTAATTAATCGCTATCATCTCGAAGGCAAAAAAGTTATAGGAACTGTTGCTCGTTTAATTGAATGGAAAGGATATCGTTACATTATAGAAGCTATTCCAGATGTGGTAAAAAAATACCCAAACGCTATTTTTCTGTTTGTAGGTCAAGGCGACCAACAAACGGAATTAGAAGTGTTGGCAAAAGAATTAAACGTGCTACAATACATTGTTTTTACTGGGTGGATTGACCGTGATTATATTCCATCGCTTTATTCTTTGTTAGATGTTTATGCACACGCTGCTAATTTTGAACCCTTTGGCTTTGTAATCCCAGAAGCCATGATGAATGCTGCTCCAATAGTTTCTACACCAACAGGTTCTGCTTTAGACGCTATTAAATATAAAGAAAATGGTTATTTAGTTAACTATAAAGATGCTTCTTCTATGGCAGATGGCATTTGCTATGCTTTAGAACATGGTGCTGCTTTTAAAGAAAAAGGACAAAAAACTGCCCTAGAAATGTATAATTTTGAGCGAATGTGGAACTCATATATTAACTTATACATAAAAGCATAATGAAAGTTTGGTGTGAAACATACAAAAAATAATGAAGCAAGTACTTAAAAAAATATACGAAATACTACCGTTTAAAAAACAGATTTTCTCCTTAATAAAATGGATGAATCTGCCCGAAAAAATATATAAACACCTGCATTTTAAAGGTGTTTTTATCGTTAAATTAGAAAATAACGCTCAATTTAAAATGTATCATTTAGGAGTATCAGAAGAAAATGAGTTGTTTTGGGGAGGAATAGATAATGGTTGGGAAAAAGCATCGTTAAAATTATGGCGAAAACTATGTGTGGATAAACGTGTAGTCTTAGACATTGGGGCAAATACCGGTTTGTATTCTTTGGTAACAAAAGCACTCAACCCAACGGCAAAAGTAGTTGCGTTTGAGCCACTACCTAAAGTATTAGAATACTTGAATTATAATGTTCAACTCAATAATTATGATGTTCAAGTAATTCCAAAAGCAGCATCTAATTTTAATGGAAAAGCAAAAGTATTTTTAATGGAAGGTCATGATTTTGATAATTCAGTAACCGTTAATAAATCGCTTTTGGCAGAAACAACTCCACAAAAAGAATTAGAAATAGAATGTATTACCTTAGCTGATTTTATTCAACAAAATAAACTTGAGCAAATTGATTTAATAAAAATTGATGTAGAAAGCCACGAACCTGAAGTATTAGAAGGTATGGGCGATTATTTAGATAAATTTAAGCCCGATTTACTAATAGAAGTTTGGGATAAGGACTGTGCGGTTAAATTAAACACACTTTTTAAGAATAAAGGCTACTTATATTTTGATATAGATGATATAAATGATGTGGTTACCCAAAAAGAAGAAATAACCGTTTCATCTTATTGGAATTATTTAATTTGTAAACCAGAGTCGGCTAAAAAAATAGGTTTAATTTGAATCCACTCGTTTCTATCATCATTCCCTGCTACAATGCAGAAAAGTACATTGCTGAAACCATACAATCGGTGATTAATCAAACCTATTCTAATTGGGAGTTGATTATTGTTAATGATGGTTCAACAGATGGTTCTGTTACAATTTTAAAACAATTTATTGAAAAAGACAATAGAATTAAACTTATCAATAAATTTAATTCAGGCGTTTCCGGCACACGCAACAAAGGATTGGAAATAGCAAAAGGCAATTTCATTACTTTTTTAGATGCCGATGATGTTTGGCATACAACTAACTTAGAAAAAAAGGTAAATTTTCTTTCATCAACAGATTATGATGTAGTATATTCCTATTGTCAAATGATAGACGAACAATCTAAACCAATAGATAAACTTTTAAAAGGAGAAAATGACTTAAAAATTGAAGATTTTTTAAATTTAAAAGCGAACTATAATACAGCACCTTCTGGCGTGGTGTTTAAAAAAGAAGTTTTACATAAAATAGGCGGTTTTGACGTAAATTTATCTAATAATGCCGACCAAGATATTTTAATTCAAGCTTTAGCCAACGGGTTTAAAATTGGGATAATTCATGAAGTGTTGTGGAATTATAGAGTTCATGCCGAAAATATGTCTAAAAACGTGGCTGTGCTTGAAAAAGATAGTATTTATCTATTCAAAAAATGTGAAAAACAACAACTTTTTCATTCCTTTTGGTTTAAACAAAAATGCTTTGCCACTATGTATTATTTATTAGCGGGTAGCTGGTGGAAAGATGGTAACAACAAGCTTCGAGGTTTGTATTTTTTGTTTTTGGCAGTTGTAAGCCATCCTGCATCAATAGCAACAATTTTTAAGAAAAAATTGTTGTAATGTTAGTTCTTGTTTTTCAGTATTTTAATTATAATTATGTAATTCATTACATAATTATCAATAGTTTTTATGTAATTGATTACATAAAATTTTGATTTTTGTATTAATAGAAAATGAGTAAGAAAAAAAACATATTAGTTATTACCTCTTGGAGCTACAACGATGCGTTGATTCAAACCTACACCTTGCCTTATTTGAATATTATTGCCAATATTTTACCTAATGATACTAAGATTTTCCTTACAACGCTTGAAAAAAATAAGCAACCTATAAATAATAATCATCCTAAAATTAAGAACATTTTAATCGATTATTATCCACTAAGTTTTAAAGGGCTAATGATGTGGTTGGGACTTATTTTTAAGTTGTTGAGAATTATTAAAAAAGAAAAAATTGACACCATACATTGTTGGTGTACTCCAGCAGGAATGATAGGTTATATTTTATCAATACTAACAGGCAAACCACTCATTATCGACAGCTTTGAACCACATGCTGAAACAATGGTGGAAAACGGGGTTTGGAAAAAAAACGGTTTTGCTTATCGGTTGCTTTTTTATTTTGAAAAACAATTAACTAAACGAGCAAAATACCTAATTGCTACTACCGAAGGAATGAAAAGTTATACCAAAAAAAAGTATGATTTTCAGGGAAATAACATCTTTGTAAAACCCGCTTGTGTAAATCTTAATTTATTTTCTGAAAAAAATATAAAAATTCAGGTGCTTTTAGATGAATTAAAACTCCAAAATAAAATTGTTGGGGTTTATGCGGGCAAGTTTGGAGGTATTTATTTGGAACATGAAGTTTTTGAATTTTTTAAAGTCGCTGAAAATTATTGGGGAGATAAATTCAGAGCGTTAATTTTATCTGCTCATTCTAAAGAAGAAATAGAAAATTATGCACTAAAAAGTGGTGTTAATCCAACCATAATTGTACACAAATTTGTAGCCCATCACGAAATTCCAAATTATATAGGATTGGGTGATTTTGGAATCACTCCAGTTAAACCAATTCCAACAAAACGATATTGTACCCCAATAAAAGATGGAGAATATTGGGCATTAGGTCTTCCTGTTGTTATTACTAAAGGTATTTCTGATGATTCAGACATTATAAAAAAGTATAAAATTGGTAGCGTATTAGAAGAATTGAATGAAAAAAATTATCTTAAAGCCATTCAAGAAATTGATGTTTTATTAAAAAATAATACCCGAATGGAATTATACAATAAAATTAGACCGATAGCAGAAAAATATAGAAATTTTGATATTGCTGAAAAGGTATATAAAGAAATCTATGGAAAATAGCTTACTCTTTTATATACCAAGCCTTCAACGAATTTCCAACGCCAAATAAGTTTAACATCCCGTTTATAAACAATTTAATATATCGTTTATATCCAAACTCTAGTTGTTCTCGAAGTGCTTCATCTGAAGACACGTGTTCAGGGCTTTCATTATTTTTTCGTTTTATACTTTTTTTAATCCGAGCAACACTAATACCTGTTGTAGTAATTTTTAGTTTTTCAAACCCAGTTTGAGTTAATAATAAATCAATGGTTTTGGGCGTGTAGTAACTCAAATGTTCAGGATATTCAATAATTTCATAATTGCCTTTTAATAAAAAACGTTCAATAGCATTAAAATTAGGTGTAGTGATATAAACCAAACCTCCTTTTCGAAGCAAACGATGAAAGTGTTTCATCTCCTCCAGTGGATTATTAATATGCTCGATTACTTCACTAGAAATAATTACGTCAAATAGGTCATTTTCAAAAGAATCATTAGTCAACTTTCCTTTAAGGGTTTTTATGCCTTTATCATTAAGATAAGCCAATTGATTATCCGTAAACTCTGTTCCATAAACTTCCCAACCTCTTTTCTTTGCTTCAATTAAAAACAACCCTGGGCCACAACCTACATCCAACATGTTGTTGGTTTTTCTGAATTTTTCAAAACCATCTAAAACTTCGTTAATCCTAATGGTGGTTATTGCTGAATCTGCACCGTAACCAATAGGATAATTGTTGTAATGATTAAAAACTTCTTCTTCAGTTGGAATTTTAGAACAAAAAACAAAACCACTCGATTTACTTTTAACTAAGTAATTTTTTTCATAACCTTTTAGTGGATATAAATCTTGAGTATTGGTGATTAAGCATTTGGTATGAAAACTTGAATTTGTCATGAATGACAATATTACTTAAAAATATACTTTCGGTAATATTTTATACTTTTACAACTATAAATAGTAATAGAAAATGAAAATTTTAACCATACTTGGTGCCCGACCACAATTTATAAAAGCTGCTGCTTTAAGTAGGGTATTTAGAAAATATACGGATATTAAGGAAGTAATTGTGCATACAGGTCAACACTTTGACCAAAACATGTCCGATATCTTTTTCGAAGAGATGGAAATTTCAAAACCAAATTATTTTTTAGATATCAACTCGCTTAATCATGGAGCAATGACAGGTAGAATGATGGAGAAAATTGAAACTATTATTGAAAATGAAAATCCCGACTATGTATTGGTTTATGGAGATACCAATTCAACATTAGCTGGAGCAATAACAGCAAAAAAACTACACATAAAACTAATACATGTTGAGGCTGGATTGAGAAGTTTTAACATGAATATGCCCGAAGAAATAAATCGAATATTAACTGATCGGATTTCTGATTATCTGTTCTGCCCAACTCCTCAAGCACAAAAAAATTTAATGGAAGAGGGATTTGAAAATTTCGATTGTAAAGTTGAAGTAGTTGGCGATGTAATGGAAGATGCCGTTCGTTTTTATAGCGAAAAAGCGAACCAAATATCCAAAATTTTGACTGAAAATAAGTTGGAAGAATATGTTTTATGCACCATTCATCGACAAGAAAATACGGATGATTTGACTAGATTAACTCAAATTATTCATGCCATCAACGAAATCAGTTCAACCATTCAAGTCGTTCTTCCCTTACATCCAAGAACTAAAGCAATTATTTCAAAAAATAACCTAAAATTAAATACGAAAATAATTGACCCCGTTGGTTATTTAGATATGCTAAGTCTAACAAAAAATGCTAAACTGGTATTAACAGATAGCGGAGGATTACAAAAAGAAGCTTTTATGTTAAAGAAATTCTGCATCACCTTACGTGATGAAACCGAATGGGTAGAATTAGTAGAAAATGATGTGAATTTCCTTGCTGGAGCTGATACTAAGAAGATTGTATCTTTAGCCTTAAATAAATTGAAAACACCTTTTACTTGTGATAAAAACCTCTATGGTGGAGGAAAAGCATCAGAAAAAATTGTAGATTATTTAATTAAAAACACCTAATCGAGGTTCTTTAAAAACTTTTGAGATGACAAAATAGAAACGATTAGGAATTCAATAATTAAAGTAATATGTAGTTGGGTAAGGCGATTAATGGGCGTATTTTTATAACCTAAAATTTACGCTATGAAAATTATATCTATTATTGCCTCGGCTTTTTGTTTAGTAATTTCCTTGAATGGAATATCTCAAACTAATGCTTCACTTTGGAGCTTTTCAACAAATAATACATTAACGCTTCAAGCGGAAGAACTCGATTTACCTCAAAATTATCAGCAATATCAAATGCAACCCACTTTGTTGCAAAATCTATTGCAATATGCTCCAAAAAGAGAACTAACAGCAACATCATCTATTATTGTTCGTTTTCCAATAGGTAATGGACTTGAAGAAGATTTTTCTATTTTTGAAGCCTCAGTCTTTCATCCAGCTTTAGCAGCAAAGTATCCTTCAATTAAATCATATATTGGAAAAAGTACTACCACATCTAAAATAATTCGCTTTAGTCTTTCTTCTCAAAAAGGATTGAGTGCAACGATAATTCCAGCCAATAGAAAAACCATTTATATAGAAGCTATTTCATCTAACTTATCGGATTATGCTGTTTACTCAAGAAATGGAAATCAAACTAAAAAGCATTCTCTAGAGTGTTTAACAGATGATGTTCCTCTTGATATGAAAACTTTGAAGCAATCCAATAATAAAGATGCAAACGACCAATTATTAAGAACTTTTAGAATAGCAGTTTCCACAACTGGAGAATATACAGCTTTTCATGGAGGAACAAAACCATTGGCAATGGCTGCGATTAACGCAACAATAACAAGAGTGAATAGTGTTTATGAAACGGATTTTGGAATTACCTTGCAAGTGATTCCGAATAATGATGATGTTGTTTACACAAATTCGGCAACAGATCCTTATACAAATAATTTAAACACACAACTACAAAGCACCCTTAATTCGGTAATTCAAAGCACTAATTATGATGTTGGACATTTATTACACAGAGCTGGAAATAACGGGAATGCAGGTTGCATTGGCTGTATTTGTTTAACAAACAAAGGAAGTGGATTCAGTTCGCACACAACCCCACAAGGAGATTTTTTTGATATCGATTTTGTGGCACACGAAATAGGTCATCAGTTTGGAGGAAATCATTCATGGACACACGGAGGAAACGAGAATACAGGAGCTCAAATGGAACCAGGAAGTGGTTCAACTATTATGGGATATGCTGGCATAACAGGTGCTTCAGATGTGCAAGCACATAGTGATGACTACTTTCATTTTTTTAATATTCAACAAATTACAAATAATGCGGCTTCTAAAAATTGTTACACAACAACACCACTTATAAACACACCTCCAACAGCAAATGCTGGAGCCGATTATATTATTCCAAAAGGTACTGCTTTTATTTTAGAAGGAAGTGGAACTGACCCAGATGCAGACTCACTCTCTTTTTGCTGGGAACAAGCCAATGTTGGATTTAATTCTCAAACAAGTGCGAGTGCAACAAGCACGAGCAGTCCTGCTTTTCGATCTTTTGCACCTACAACATCACCAAACAGATATATGCCAAAATTAGCAAGTGTAGTAGCAGGTAATTTAACTACACAGTGGGAAACCGTTTCTAATGTTGCTAGAACCATGAATTTTGCACTTACTGTTAGGGATAATCTTTCTGGGGGAGGTCAAAATAAAATAGACCAAATGGTGGTTACTGTTAATGGAACAGCAGGACCTTTTACTGTAACTTCTCAATCATCTTCGGTTACGTGGAATGAGGGAGCAACAGAAACCATTACTTGGAATGTGGCAGGAACAAACACAGGAGCAGTAAACACACCAAATGTTGATATTTTCCTATCACAAGATGGTGGATTTACCTATCCTATAACTTTAGCCTCGGGAGTTCCAAATAATGGTTCTGCAAGTATAACTGTGCCAATAGGTTCAGCAACTAATTCAGCAAGAGTAATGGTGCGTGGTGCTGGAAATATTTTCTATGCTTTAAATACCACCAATTTTTCCATACAAGCAGCTGAATTTGTGATGAACTTTTTGCCTGGAGCAGCAACGAATAATATTTGTGCACCAGGAGCCATAACGTATAACTTTACTTACAATACTTTTTTAGGTTTTAATGATGTTACTACATTTTCTGCATCTGGAAATCCAGTAGGAACAACAGTTAGTTTTGCCCCAACAACTGCTCAAGCAAACGGAACTTCTGTTGCTATGGTTGTTTCTGGAATAACCCCAGCTATGGTAGGAACTTACACAATAACCATAACAGGAACAGCAGCTTCGACTACCAAAACTACCAATGTTACATTAAATGTTTTTTCAAACACATTTAATGCAATAACACTTTTGTCGCCTGTTAATGGAGCAACAAATGTTTCTGGCCCACATACCTTTACTTGGCAAAATAATGTTAATGCCACCGCTTATGATATTGAGATTGCTACCGACAATGCGTTTGTTAATATTGTTGACAATGCCACAGGAATTATAGGGACGAGCTACTCCTCAACCTCGTTAGCTCCAGATACTGAACATTTTTGGAGAGTAAAACCAGTTAATCAATGTGATTCAGGGAGTTTTTCAACTGCATTTTCATTAACCACAGCCAATTGTTTTATTATTACAAGCACCAATGTGCCAGTTACCATTCCAACAACAGTTTCAACAGTTACATCTACCATTAATGTTACTAATGTTGGAATTATAAATGATGTGAATGTAGTTGATTTAGTTGGAAGCCACTCTTGGATAAACGACCTGATTGTTAAATTAAAAAGTCCTCAAGGAACTGAAATAACTCTTTGGAGTCAAATATGTGGCAATGAAGATAACTTTGACGTAAATTTTGATGACGCAGCTACTCCAGGAGCATTGCCTTGTCCACCTGTTGGAGGAGGAACTTACCGACCAGCAAATTTACTATCAGCCTTTAATGGAGAAAATGCACAAGGCACCTGGACACTAACCATAGATGATGTGTTTAATCAAGATGGAGGAACCCTAACAAGTTGGGGACTTGAAATTTGTTTAAATTCCACCATTACTTCTGTGAAAGAAACAAATTTAGAGAACATCGTTTCTGTGTATCCAAACCCTGTAAATAATCAACTTACAGTGAGTGGATTAACAAACGACATCGTAGCAACACTAACCATTACTGATATTACTGGAAAAACGGTTCGTAACCCTACGATTAGCTCAGTAAACCAGCAAACTATAGATGTAAGTAACTTATCAACAGGTGTTTACTTCTTAAAAATAAGTTCTGCTTTAGGAACTAAAACTATTAAATTTGTGAAAGAGAGATAGGTGTTTAGCAACATATAAAAGTTAGAGGTTATTAACCTGACGGCAATATATCGTAAAACAAAACCGAATAACGGTATTGTGCAACGGTCTTTAAACTCTTACCTGTTGGGAAATTTTCGTTCAGTAATCTTATTTGCCTGATTTCGAGTCTAGTTGTTTTTAAAGGTGTTTTTTCTTTCAGTTCTTACTTTCTTCACTTAGACTTACGGCACAAAACGAAAATTAAAAGCTGCTTACTAATTCAAACGCTACTCCACAGTAACTGATTTTGCTAAGTTTCTTGGCTGATCAACATTGCACCCTCTCATTACCGCTATGTGATAAGAAAGTAGTTGTAATGGAATAGACGTTAATAACGGACTAAATAAATCTTCTACCTCAGGAATTTCTATTACGTAATCTGCAATAGCTTTAACGTCTACATCGCCTTCTGTTATTATAGCTATGATTTTACCGTTTCGGGCTTTCACTTCTTCAATGTTGGAAACAACTTTTTCGTAATTTCCTTTTTTTGTTGCAATTACCACCACAGGCATATTAGCATCTATTAATGCAATTGGACCGTGTTTCATTTCGGCTGCAGGATAACCTTCAGCATGAATATAAGAAATTTCTTTTAATTTTAAGGCACCTTCTAATGCTACAGGAAAATTATAGCCTCTGCCCAAATATAAAAAATTGGTGGCATCTTTAAAAATGGATGAAATATGTTTTACTTGTATGTCGGAGGCAAGTAATTGTTCTACTTTTTCAGGTATTGAATTTAATTCAATTAACAAACTTCTGAATTTCGATTCAGATATTGTTCCTTTTTTATGTGCAATACTCAACGCCAATAAAGATAAAACCGTTACTTGAGAAGTAAATGCTTTGGTAGAAGCAACTCCAATTTCTGGTCCAGCATGCGTATATGAGCCAGCATGCGTTTCTCTTGAAATAGTTGAGCCAACAACATTGCAAATACCAATAATAGTAGCACCTTTTTCTTTTGCTAATTTTATGGCTGCGAGTGTATCTGCTGTTTCTCCTGATTGTGAAATGGCAATTACAACATCACTTTCTCTAATAATAGGATTTCGATATCTAAATTCTTAGGCATAATCAACTTCAACA
>PHDR01000424.1 GCA_002841035.1 Bacteroidetes bacterium HGW-Bacteroidetes-12
TGTTCATCAGTCACATCGGACAATTCTTTTATATTTCTTGAAAGATTTTTGATCCTTGCAAATGTTTCAATGATGGCAAAGGTTGTTTAAGTTGCTCTTTTACTTTTAATAATAGTGGCGAGCATATATAAGCCTTTTTCGGTAAATGCTTTAGGAAGTGCTCTTGTTTTAGAAAATTTTGTGGTGGAAAATTCCCCCCGCAAATTATCCAGTTCCCCAGCAGTTAATTCATAAATATAACCAACAGGAAATTTATCCAGATTATTTTTAACAGCTTTGTTAACATCACGGGTTTCTACTCCGTATAGTTTTGCCACATCGCTGTCAATAATTACTTTTTGCTTTCGGAGGTTTATAATCTTTTTTTCAACTTCCTCAAATTTTACAATATTATTCATATTTGTTATTATTGTTGCAATATAGTTATGTTTTAAACATTTTATAATTTCAGGTTATCAAAAATAGTAATTCCTTATTTATCTGTCAAAATTATATCAAGTTTTTCTAATCCTGCTATTTCCAACAATACTAACATTCTTACACATTTAGGATACAACCCTAAATGAGTGAGTTTCTTCTATTTCCGCGAATGGTATTCAAAATTATTGAAATGATTGTAAATAAACCAAAGTGAAGTAAAACTTTAAAGAATCCATAGTCTCTATAAGTCACTATCCAAATAAAATGAAGTATAAGAGCAATAATAAAACCTAATCTATCAAGGAAAAAACTAAGAATTACAGATACTAATAAAATAGAAATTTGCAATACAATATAAACTTTTAAAAAATCACCAACGCTAGTAATGTTATGAACTAACCAAGAATTTTTCTCCCCCAATAGTCCGATGGTGGAGCAACTTGTTAAAAGTACACTTAAAAAAAAGATAATAGTAAAACTTAAAAAAAACGTTTTGTAACTGTTTTTCATAACGCTATTGTTTTTAATAATTGCACAAAAAAATCATTCTCTTTTATTGTTAAAGCCTGAAATTTATTTGACAATTCAATTATTGCATTTTCAGATATATTATTTTTTTTAGTAATTTTTCAATATCCATTGTAATGTCAATTTTTAATAGAGGCTAACTTGTTTATATATAGAACAAATTTAATAAAAAGTTGTTTTGTATCAGCGACATTGGTCATTCGCATTTTTCCATCAGCAGCCAACATTTTCAAACCGTGACAATTTGTCACGGTTTGATTTCTTTCCTCTTTAAGTCTTTTTATTATTTCTTCTTCACTGATGCATTTTTTATTTTGCTTCCAGATCTGCCGCCTGGTTTACCAGTAGATTTAGTTTCGTATTTGGGTTTTGTCTTAACCAAGGTATTAACTTTAGCTTTTGCTACTGTCTTTTGTTCTTGATTATCTTCATTGGCTTCGCCGAACTTACGTTTCTCATCTTCAGACTTAGACTCGGATTTTTCTTCAGGTTTTTCTTCTTCTACATCAATCATATTGTTTTTAACAAAAACATTATACCATTGTAGAACTTTTTTAATATCAGAAACATAAACTCTTTCTTTATCATAATCAGGAATTACTTCTTTAAAAAAATCTTTCATCTCATTAGCAGATGATTTATGACTTATAGCTTCTTTTCCTTCT
>PHDR01000425.1 GCA_002841035.1 Bacteroidetes bacterium HGW-Bacteroidetes-12
ATTATCTCCCGTAGAAAAAATTCAGTTAAAAATGCACACTGCCGTTTGCAGCAAGTGTGCAACCTATGAAAATCAGAGTGAGATTATTGAGAAATGCCTCGCTGAAATACATCAACCAAATAAAGAACAAATGAAACTTTCTTCTGAAAGAAAGGAACAAATTTTGAAACAATTAGAAAAATAAGGAATCATCCCTGTTTCTAAATTTCAATAATACTTGCCATCATTTATTGTTGTAAAATATAAATAGTTTCTTCATTTATTTATCGGTAAAAATTACAAAAATTTATTTTAATGATAAAAAATTTATTTTTTGCGGCTGCAACAGTATTTGTTGTTTTTTCTTCAAAAGCCCAGCAAGCAACTATAAAAAACTTAAATTCTGCCGAATTTAAATCGGCAATCACAAAAAAAGACGGCATATTGCTCGATGTCCGAACACTTTATGAATTTGAAGACGGGCATATAAAAGATGCCGGCCAATTAAATTATTATTCATTTAACTTTAAAGAAAACCTGTTAACATTGCCAAAAGACAAACCTATATACGTGTATTGCAGAACAGGTTACAGAAGCGGGAAAACTGCTGAAATTTTACTGGCAAACGGCTATAAAAATGTTTATAATTTACAATATGGCTTAAAGGATTGGGAGCTAAAAGGACTGCCGACGGTTAAAGATTCTAAGTAATAATTAAATTTAAGATTCTAAAAAACCAAACAGGTTTTGGAGACCTGTTATGTGGGGTGTAAAAAAATTATTTTAATTTAGTTGCTGTTCCAAATCAATTTTAACCCTGTAAATAAAGGAATGTTTCCAAAAATTAAAAAAAATTAATTTTTTATTTGTCAGGAATTAAAAGTGTCGAAGTCTATACCCACAAATAAAAACAAATTAACAAACTGAGATATGACAACAAAAAAGAAAATTTTTAAAATAGTGCTCATCGTAATTGGAGTAGGAATTCTGATTGGAGGCGGTGTTGGATTTTATATGTTCAATAAACCGGCAAGAGATGTGCAAAGCACAAAAACCGACTTTAGCTATAATGCAAGCGAAATTGTAAATGAATATTTAACGGATGCCAAAAAAGCAAATGCTAAATATTTATCTGAAAATGGTGAATCAAAAGTACTGGAAATTACAGGCGTAGTTTCAGAAATTTCGGAAGATTTCAACAAACAAAAAGTAATCCTTTTAAAAGCGGAAGGAGACAAAGCAGGTGTAAGCTGCACGTTTACCGCAGAAACAAATGCCAATGCCGAAAACATTAAAATTGGCGATCAAATCACTGTTAAAGGCGTAATTAGATCAGGCGCCACTTATGATGAAGATTTGGAAATGTACGAAAATGTAATCATAGAAAAAAGCGACATTGTAGCCGCTAAATAAAATATTTGATATTAAAGTTAAATACTTAATGCTAAATAAATAAACCCTAATAATAAATAATTAAAATTAGAAATCATGAAAAAAACAATCTTTACGACCCTTGCATCAATAGCAATATCACTAACTTCTTTTAATGCTTCGGCCCAAAAATTGGTAAGTTCAACAACACACTTCAAATTCTTTTCCTCAACACCTGCGGAAAATATTG
>PHDR01000426.1 GCA_002841035.1 Bacteroidetes bacterium HGW-Bacteroidetes-12
CAACCTTAGCAATGGCTTTGCCTTCGGCTGCTAAATCTTCTATTCTAATATTTTCTAAATGGGGATTTGCACGACGTCTTCTCACTTTTACTACTTTTGGGGTTGAACGAAATAAAGATTTAGCTGTTAACTACTAACCACTAAAATCGACACAAAGTTAACAAATTATTGCATGGATTCTTTAACTCACATTGTTCTTGGTGCAGCTACTGGCGAAGTTGTTTTGGGTAAAAAGGCAGGAAACAAAGCACTATTCTGGGGTGCTATTGCAGGTTCGTTACCCGACTTTGATGTTGCAGTTACCTCATTCTACGAGCCAGTAAAATCATTATTTGTACATCGTGGGTTTAGCCATTCCATTGTTTTTGCGATAATACTTGCACCATTGCTAGGGTGGATAATATCGAAAATTCATAGGGAGGCATCCTTTAGGGAATGGACCTGGCTATCGCTTTGGGCAATGCTAATACACTCAACTATTGATTGCTTTAACACATACGGAACCGCATTGCTTGAGCCTTTCAGTAATGCTCGTTTAGCTTTTGATTCGCTTGGGATTATTGATTTTTTCCTACTTTTCCCTATACTCATTATTATGGTAATTGTGGTTTTTAAAACACAATTCACAAAAATTAGGCGAAAACTATCTACCATAGCATTAGTGTATACTCTTGTATACTTAGTTTTCACCATTGGGAATAAACTTGTTATTGAGCATTCTGTAAAGAGTGATCTTTCAGATAAGCAGATAGAATACAGCAGGCTTAAATCCTCACCACTCCCACTTACAAATTTTCTATGGCTTATTTTAGCCGAAGACTCGCTTGGTTATCACTATGGTTACATAAGTAATTTCGATAAAAAGCCTATCGATTTAAAATATATTGAGCGAAACCATTTTGATCTTGGAAATTATGCCAATAGTTCAACTGTAAATAATCTTATTCACTTTACAAACGGGTTTTACACTGTAAAAAAAGATTCAAGCGATTCACTTTGGCTATATGATCTTCGATTTGGTAGTATGGCATTTGAAGATGATGAAAAATGGTATGTTTTTTCATTTAAAATTGATGGAGAGGAAGATCTTCCTATCATTTCAAGAGCAAATCCCAACCGTAGTTTCGGTAAAAAAACTCTAAAAGAATACTTTGTTAGATTATTTGGAAAAAGATAGTGTTTCCATACCTGATAATAATCTATATAAACTATCGTAGATACTATTATCTATTTTTTAATTAGTCTGATTTACCATTTTTTAATAACTTTACGGTTATTAAATCTTAGGAGTATGGAACAAGTTACAGGATTATTTATAAAGGGCACAAGCAAAACACCTGAGGTTAACTTTAAGAGAGGTTTTATTAGTATTTCCGGCAGATCAATACCCGAAGATTCTGTTACTTTTTATCAACCTCTTGTAAAATGGATAGAAAGTTACATAACAAATCCAGAGGGAGTAACAAGGGTGGATTTTAAGATTGAGTACATCAATAGCGGCTCAAACCGATTTATATTTAACATTCTTAGACTGCTTAATGAAAGCTATAAGCAAGGAAACAAAGTATTGATCTCATGGTTATTTGAAGAGGATGATGA
>PHDR01000051.1 GCA_002841035.1 Bacteroidetes bacterium HGW-Bacteroidetes-12
TTTCTCTTTTGAGGTATTAAGTTCTTTTATGGTGATGTATAAAAATAAATCATCTGGGTTGGGCAATCCTGAAATATCTGCATTTCCTTTAAAATAAGTGCCATCATCAGTTGTAATTTCCAATTTTCTACCTTTCATACCAGCAAGAGTTCCTTTTACTTCTCCATTAAAAATGACTGATTTGTCTAAACAATCTAATGCTGAAGCAAAGTAACATACATCTCTAAAGCTAACTAATGATGAATCAAAGCTTGATGTAATATTCACTTCTGTAATGAAATTAGCTAAATTTGGAAAGCTATCTGTTGCAAAAACAATAGAACCATTAATTAATGAATTGGGTGTTTTTAATACCAATTGCTCCGCTTCTATTCCTTTTCCTGAAATTTTAAATTGTGTTATTAAATTATCTAACTGAAACCCTGTTTTTTCATGAAATTTGAGTTGTTTAATTCCACAAGCAACGCCATCAGAAAGAAATTCAACATCATTTAGCTCCGCTGTTAAATAGGAAATATCAACATGATTATAATCTATTCCTGTTAATTGTTCTATATAATTGAAATTATCATACACAAATCGTCCTTTGTTAATTTCAACTTGATTTAGCTCAAGTTTCCAATCTAATTTTGTTGTAGTTGTATCGTTCGAAGCGAAGTAATTTGTTATGAAAAATAAGTTATTGTGAACAGAGTCTTTTTGATGCTGAAGATTAAAATAAGGTTGATTAAGTTTTATATTTTTTAAACCAATATATTTTGCATCAAGCGAAACACTTAAATTAACAGTAATTTCTTTTATGTTAGCCAAGGTATCTTCATTCAAATCTTGAACATATAGATTTTTTATTGTTATTTTATTTAGAAAAGAAATGTCAACACTTTCTACGGTAATGGTGGTATTTAATTCTTTAGATAGATAATTGAGATATTTTTTAACTATAAAAGTCTGAAATGAAGCATTGTAAAGCATTAGTATTAATAAACTACTTATCAGCAGAACAAAACTCACTGTAACTATTGCTATTTTATTTCTTTTTTTGATAGTTTTGAATGTTTAAACCAAAGTCAAAATTACATTTAATGCAGCAATCTTCCATAATAATTTTAGGAATAGAATCTTCTTGTGATGATACAGCTGCTGCTATCATCAAAGAAGGCAAAATCCTTGCCAATGTTATTGCGAATCAAGATGTTCACATCGCTTATGGAGGGGTTGTTCCTGAATTGGCATCAAGAGCTCATCAACAAAACATTGTTCCTGTTGTGGACGCTGCTTTAAAAAAAGCAGGTGTTTCTAAAAGTGAACTATCAGCCATTGCCTATACAAATGGGCCTGGTTTGTTAGGTTCTTTGCTTGTGGGCAGTTCTTTTGCAAAATCATTTGCGTTGGGGTTAAAAATCCCTCTTATTGAGGTAAATCACATGCAAGGACACATTTTAGCTCACTTTATTGCAGCTCCCGATGAGCAAAAAAAAGCTCCTTTATTTCCCTTTCTATGCCTAACAGTAAGTGGCGGACACACTCAAATTGTTCGTGTAGATGATTTTTTAAAAATGGAAGTGATTGGCGAAACCATTGATGATGCTGCTGGAGAAGCGTTTGACAAGGTTGCTAAAATGCTTCAATTACCTTATCCTGGTGGTCCATTAGTAGATAAATATGCTCAATTAGGGAATCCTAATCGATTTGTTTTTCCTCACCCAAAAGTGGATGCCCTTAGCTTTAGTTTTAGTGGATTAAAAACTTCTGTGCTCTATTTTTTGCAAAAAGAACTTGCAAAAAATCCAAATTTTATTACAGAAAACTTAAATGATATTTGTGCTTCGGTTCAAAAAACCATTGTTGATATTTTAATTAGTAAATTAAAAAATGCTGTTAAACAAACAAATATCAATCAAATAGCCATTGCTGGAGGTGTTTCTGCAAATTCTGAGCTTAGAAAAAAATTAGAAGATTTAAAAAATGAAGGATGCGATGTATTTATCCCAAAGTTTGAATTTTGCACCGATAATGCAGCCATGATAGCCATTACAGGATATTTTAAATTCCTACAACATCAATTTTCTACCCAACAAAGTATTCCTAATGCAAGAATGAAATTGTAAAAAAATTCTTAGTGATTGGTTTTCCATTGATGCGTTGCATCTTCGAAAATTTCTTTACCAAAAACAGGCACTTTAGCTTTTATTTCTTCTGTAATAAACCTACAAGCATCAAAAGCCATTGCTCTGTGTTTGGATGAAGTGAACACAAACAAACAAATTTCGCCAGCTTTTACCACGCCTAAACTGTGGTAAATATGTAGGCATGTTAAATCAAACTTTTCAAAGGCAGTTTCTCTAATAGTATGAAATTCTTTTTCAGCCATATCTTCATAAGCAGAATAATCTATTGCTTGAACAATTTTTCCTTCTATTTCATCAGCTCTCACTTGTCCTAAAAAAATGGAATGACCTCCAATGTTTGTTTTTACTTGGTGATGAGCAATTGAGTTTGCAATTTTTTCAGGAGAAATAGCTCCTTGCATGAATACTTTTTTCATTTTTGTATGTTTTATTTATTGTCCCATGTAACAATTCCGTCTTTCAAATTGATTAGATTATCAAAGCCATGTGCTTCTAAAAAAGCAATACAAGTTAAACTCCGAACACCATGCTGGCAAAAAACCACCGTTTTTTTAGAACGATTTATTTTTTCTAACTGTGTCGGAATGTCTTGAAGAGGAATGTTTATAGCATTTAAAATTTCTATTTTTGGTTGTTCCCAAGTGGCTCTGACATCTATGATTTGGATGTCTTCATTTGTTAAAAGTATTTTCAATTCGTTAGCGGTAATTTCTTTTTGTTTGGTTGTTTGTTTTTCTATCCCACAAAAGAAATCATAATCAAACTGCTCAAATGCTGTTGCTTTGGCAAGTACTTTTTCAAATTCTTGTTCAACACGCTGAATTTTTAACACATAAAAACTAGCTTCAAGTGCGTTGTAAATTTGCATTTTTCCAGAAAGTACGCTTCCAATTTCTAAAATAATTTTCAAAACTTCATTGGCTTGTTGCGTACCAATTAACCCAGGAAGAACTCCTAAAACACCAACTTCAGAGCAATTAGGCACACTTCCTTGTTGTGGCGGAGTCGGAAACAAACAACGATAAGAAGGTCCGTTTTTGTAATTAAAAACAGTAACCTGTCCTTCAAATTTATAGATGGCACCGTAAACAAGCGGTTTGTTTGTAATTACACAAGCATCATTTACCAAATATCGGGTTGAAAAATTGTCTGTTCCATCAACAATAATATCATAAGCTGAAAAAATAGTCAACGCATTTTTGGGGGTTAACTTTTCAGGATAAGTGTTGAAATTCACATAATTATTTAAAGCAATCAATCTTTTTTTTGCTGCTAATGCTTTGTTAATTCCTATATCTTCAATGGTAAATAAAACTTGTCGTTGAAGGTTGGTTTCATCAACCATATCAAAATCTATGATGCCAATATTCCCTACTCCTGCTGCTGTTAAATATAGCAAAACAGGACAACCTAATCCTCCTGCACCTATAACCAAAACCTTCGATGCTTTTAGTTATTGTAAAGCAGGTGTAGAAACTGATTATCAAACAGCAAATAAACACTATAGCGAACAAAAATACAGTGAAGCTATTGCTGCTTATGAAGCTATATTGGCTTCTAATCATATTTCTGCTGATGTTTATTATAATTTAGGTAATGCTTATTTCAAAACGAATCAATTGCCTGCTGCAATTTTAAACTATGAAAGAGCATTGAAGATAACTCCAGACCATGAGGATGCTATTTTTAATTTAAAATTAGCGAACTCAAAAACCATAGACAAAGTAGAAAGACTTCCTGCTATGTTTATAGGGAATGCTTGGCAAAACTTGGTAACATCAAAAACCGTTACTACTTGGTCTTCTCTATGTATTTTATTCATTTTTATCTCTTTACTTCTATTCGTTAGTTACCTTTTGATTCATATCGTTTTTTTGAAGAAAATAGGTTTTTATGGCGGTTGTATTTTCTTAGTAATTAGTCTTTTTACATGGTTTTTAGCTGCACAACACGCATCTATATTAGAGCATAATACTGAAGCAATAATTTTTTCATCAGTAGTTACGGTTGTTAGTGAACCTAATGAAAATGCTAACAAACTATTTACTTTACACGAAGGGTTAAAAGTAGATTTAATAGAATCATCTAACGGTTGGGCTAAAATAAAAATCCAAAATGGAAATGTGGGCTGGATTAAGAATGAATCTTTGCAAGAAATTTAATTTTCAACATAATTAACAACAACCTTTCTATATCTATTTGTTAATACTTTCAATTGAAGGTTGATTAAAATAAATACTAGCACTGCAAACACAAGGAATAGATTTACATTCGGCACACAAATATTTTTTTTTTAAGCTGTCTTTTTGCCAAAAGTCATCAACTTGTTTGATGCAAGTAAAATTCATTTTTGACAATATGTTTTTTAATCCATTATGTTGTTTTCGATTCCATAAAACAGAAATATAACTTACAGGTTCATACTTATTTGTATTTAAAAATGCTTGAATTAATTCAGTTGCAATTCCTTTATTTTGAAAATTTGGATGCACATCTACTTGTTTAATAAGTATTGTTCCTCCTGCATTTTGAATAACTAAAAATTCATTTACCCACCCATTCTCATCATGAAAATAGGTGTTTAAATTCTGGTCTGTAATTCGTTCTATTACAATAAACCCAACTAAATAATTGTCACTGATTTTTACCCAACAATTTAATGTTGTAGATGTTTGAATTAACCTAAAATAATTGGAAGTTAGGTAATTTTTTCCAAAGCATTGATTACTTATTTCTACAAGGAAAGGAATGTCATTTTCAATAAATTTTCGTAACATTAGAGTGTGAAAATAGCTAACATAAATCCAACAATTATTACAGCAAACCTTTTAAAATTAAATTTATGATTTTCTGATGATTCAAATAAAATGGTGGTAGAAATATGCATCAAAACACCTACAGCCAAAGCCATTAGAACGGTTATGTCTTCAAGGAAGATAGTTCCATAGTGTTGGGACAAAAACAATCCCAATGGTGCAGAAAGAGCAAATAAAACGATAAAAAAAACGCTACTCACTTTAGATTTTAAATTTGTAATTAATAAAGTAGCCAACACAATAGCAATTGGTATTTTATGAATAACTATTCCGAGTAATAAAGAATTATTATCGTGTTCGTGTTGGTGAGCTGGATCTAACAGTGCCATTCCTTCAATAAATGAATGTAGCCATAAACTAATAAAAATAGAAAAAGGAAACATCTGTTTATTATTAGTATGATGTGAATGAAAGTGTCCGTGTTCTATTCCTTTAGAAAACAATTCTAAAAAAAGTTGAAACACAAATCCAATTAAAATAAAATACCCAACTTTAGTAGATTTAACTTCATATAATTCAGGTATTAAATGAAGCACGCATAAGGCTAATAAGTAAGCCCCACTAAAAGAAAGTAATAATTTTAGGTACAACCCTAAGTTTGGTTTAATTAAAACAACTGCCAATCCACTTAAAAAAGCAGCAATGAACAGAATAATATACACGAAGTTATGCTCCATTTGAGTTTAAGTGTTATTTGTTTTTGTAGCAACAAGAATTAATCTGTCCGAAGTATCTTCATTAAATGCATTCAGATTGTAATCTCCAAAAACAGCTTCTATATTAAGGCTAGCGGCTTCAAAATAGGCTAAAAAATCTTCATGAAAAATTGTTTTTACCTGTTCAATAAATTTAAAATCTTTTCCTTTATCATTAAATGAAATTTCTTTAACAATAAAATTATTTACGACTTTCTTCTCAATTAAAAAATTAATGTGTTTAATTTTTTTTTCTTCAACAGGTTGCAATGTTTTTATTACTTTTTTAGCATTCATAAAATCGAGCACAAACCTCCCCCCTTTTTTCAAACTCTTGGCAATAGCATCAATGGCTTGTTGATTATCTTTGTCATCAACAAAATAGCCGAAACTTGTAAATAAATTAAACGCAACATCATAATAATTTAATTTCAGTGAATTTCGAATGTCATTCACAAAAAAATTCAGTTGCTTGTTTTCAAACTTTTTTGCAAAAGCAATACTATTATCAGATAAATCAAAAGCATCTACTTTATAACCTAACTTATTCATGTAAATAGCATGCCTCCCTTTTCCACAAGCAACATCAAGAAATATTTCGTTTTTTGATGGATTTAAATAAGCAATTAAATTAGAAATGAATAATTCTGCTTCATGTTCATCTCGGTTTTTGTATAATAAATGGTAATAAGTGCTATCAAACCACTCTTCAAACCAATTTTCATTTTTCTTAATCATACTTACTGTTGTAATTAGTGTTTGTTCATAAAGTTGGGAGGCTGAACAATAATGCAAATGTATTAATCTATAAACTAACATTGCAACAAAAAACATTACCTTTATTATTTATTTAGTATAATTACGTTGAGATTTCGTTAAAATAGTAGTTTTTATCTTTAAATTCTATAAATTTACATATTAAAAAAAATATTGATATTATTCTTGTTAAATAACTTTGAATTAATATCTTTGGAATCGAAAATTTTAGTCGATGGAGAATATACATGATTTTTACACTAAAATGGAAGATGGTAATATATTACTTTCTTTCAAGGGAGAAGTAACTTCTGATTTACTTACATCTATCCTTCAAATTATGGAATCTAAGATGGAAACATTGGCTGAACCTCCAATAATCAAGAAGAAAGTTTACAATATTTTAGTGGAATGTTTGCAAAATTTATATCATCATTTAGAAAACGATGATTTAGCAACACCAATGAATGAGAAGAGTGCTTTATTTATGATAAAAAAACAAGACGATGAATATTCAATCATGACTGGAAATTATATTATGAATGAAAATGTATCTCCAATGAAAAACAGATTGGACACTATAAATTCAATGGATTCGCTTCAACTTAAAACATACTACAAAGAAGTACTTAATAATGGCGAAATGTCAACAAAAGGTGGCGGAGGGCTTGGTATGATAGACATTGCAAGAAAATCAGGAAAAAAATTAGAGTATAGATTTGATAAAGTAGATAGTAAAATTTCGTTTTTTAGCTTAAATGTGAGAGTAGCTCAAAAAACAAAAGAAGAAAAAGAAAACGTATAACATCAAAAAAATAAGAAATTATGGAAATAATTATACTAGAAGGAACTCCAAAAACTCCAACAGTTGAATTTAAACCTTTGGAGGGTTATTTATTATTGAGAGGAAGATCTATTCCAGAGAACTCTATTGAGTTTTATAAACCTTTAATTGAAGGTTTAGAAGCTTATAACCAAAACCCTCAACCTGTTACCAATGTTGATATTCAATTAGAATATTTCAATACCAGTTCTTCTAAATGCGTGTTAGATGTATTAAAAAAGTTAGAAGTTATTAATGGTAATAGCAAGGTTACTATTAACTGGTATTATGAGGAAGATGACGAAGATATGTTAGAAGCTGGTGAAGATTACCAAGCTATTATCAATGTTCCATTTAAAATGGTGGAAGTTGAGGAATAATAAGAAGAAAAACAATAACGATTAAAAAAGACGTTGAAAATTCAACGTCTTTTTTTTATGACTGAATATTTTAATAATACCATTGTAAATTACAAAATAACATTTCGACTATTTTTTAATAATAACCTGACAGTAATATATACCGCATCCTCCGACTGATGCGAATCGGAAATTAATTAGCGATTTAGTTGCGAGTCCCGAAAGTTAAACTTTCGAGAATTCTCGTAAACGGAATATTACTCTAACTAAACATTTCCGCTGTATTACGGAACTACCAAGTTTGAGTATATCATAAAACTAAACCGAATAACTAATTGACCATCAGCTTAAATATTAATATCTATATTCTACCGTCTAGTTAATAACAATGGGTATAACCGTTTCTCTTCCAATACTGCTGTAGTAGAAACCTAACTCTTTCATTTCGTTAATTTCAAATAAATTTCTACCATCAAAAATTACTTTATTTTTCATTTTTGCAGCTAGTTTATTAAAGTCTGGATTTCTAAACACTTGCCATTCTGTGGCAATAACTAGTGCGTCAGCACCAATAATTGCTTCATCTCTACTTGATGAAAAATTAATTTTATTGCCGTATTTTTCTTTTACATTTTCCATAGCTTCTGGGTCGTAAGCAGTGATTTCTGCACCCAATTTCAATAATTCATCTATGATATATAATGCTGGGGCTTCTCTAATATCATCGGTATCGGGTTTAAATGCTAAGCCCCACAAGGCTATTTTTTTTCCTTTCAAATCATTGTTGAAATAATTTTTAATTTTAGGAATAATGATCGTTTTTTGGTCTTCATTTACACGCATTACCGACTCTAAAATGCTAAAGTGATAGCCGTATTCATTACCCGATTTTGCTAATGCTTGCACATCTTTAGGAAAGCAACTTCCTCCATATCCAATACCTGGAAAAAGAAATCGTTTTCCTATCCTTGAATCTGAACCAATCCCTATTCTCACCATATCAACATCTGCCCCAACTTTTTCACAAAAATTTGCAATTTCATTCATGAATGTAATTTTTGTAGCTAAAAATGAATTTGCAGCATACTTAGTTAATTCTGCTGATTTTTCATCCATAAAAATAATTGGATTTCCTTGACGAACATAAGGCTTGTATAAATGTTCCATTACTTTTCTGGCTCTTGCCGATGAAGTTCCTATTACTACTCTGTCTGGCTTTAAGAAATCATCCACAGCATAACCTTCTCGTAAAAATTCTGGATTAGAAACTACATCAAAATCGACTGTTGCGTTTTTAGCTATTGCAGCAATAACCTTTTCTGCTGTTCCAACAGGAACGGTGCTTTTATCAACTATTACTTTATAGTTTTTAATGATTTTACCAAGTGTTTCAGCAACGCCTAAAATATAAGACAAATCTGCCGAACCATCTTCTCCTGGAGGAGTTGGTAGTGCTAAAAAAATAATTTCTGCATCTGCAACAGCTTCATTAATATCTGTGGTAAATAAAAGCCTGTTTTGCTTAATGTTTCGCTCAAAAAGTACATCTAAATGGGGTTCATAAATAGGCACTTCGCCATTTTTCATTTTTTCTACTTTTTTGGCATCAATGTCCACACAAATTACATCGTTGCCAGTTTCTGCAAAACAAGTTCCTGTTACTAAACCCACGTACCCTGTTCCTATTACTGCTATCTTCATATTGTTTTTTTAAATTAATTTATTATTTCTAATACTGAATTGGTTATATATTTTAATTGTTCTTGTGTTAATTCTGTGTGCATCGGTAATGAAAATACTGATTTACACAATGCATTGGTTGTTTCAAAATTTTCTTCCTTCATTTCTGGTGTTCTATATGCTTCTTGTGTGTGTAGAGGCACTGGATAATAAATCATACAAGGAACTCCCTTTTCTTGTAATTTTTGTTGAATTTCAAAATTATCTATTCCACAGCCAACAAGGGTGTATTGATGAAAAACATGAGATGACTTTTTGTCTCTAAAAGGTGTTTTTAGTTTTGGATGATTCGCAAAAGCAGCATCATAATAACTGGCTGCTTCGTTTCTTGCCGCTGTGTAGCCATCCAATAATGGTAATTTAATTCGTAAAATTGCTGCTTGAATAGCATCTAAACGAGAGTTTATCCCTATTCTATCATAATAATAACGTATTTTCATTCCGTGATTTACAATAGAACGACAAATTTCGGCAATGTTATCATTATTGGTAAACAATGCTCCTCCATCTCCATAGCAACCTAAATTTTTTGATGGAAAAAACGAGGTTGTTCCTATGTTTCCTATTGTTCCTGCTTTGAATGTTTTTCCATTATTAAAGGTGTAAGTTGCTCCAATTGCTTGTGCTGTATCTTCCACAACAAAAATATTATTTTCCTGAGCAATTTCCATAACAGACTCCATATTAGCACATTGCCCAAATAAATGGACGGGTATAATTACTTTTGTTTTCGATGTAATTGCTTTTTTTAGTTTTTCTGTATCTATACAGAATGTGTTTGGATCAACATCAACCAATACTATTTTTAATTGTAGCAATCCAACAACTTCAACGGTTGCGGCAAAAGTAAAATCAGTAGTAATAATTTCATCTCCCGACTTTAAGCCTAATGCCATCAGTGCAATTTGAAGTGCATCTGTACCATTAGCACAAGGAATTACGTGTTTTACACCTAAATATGTTGCTAATTCTTGTTGAAACAGTTTAACTTCCTCTCCATTAATAAAATTAGTAGAATCAATAACACGTTGAATTGCGTTATCTATTTCTGATTTTATAGGAAGGTATTGATTTTTTAAATCAACCATTTCAATTTTCATTTCAGCCATTTTTTCTGATTGGGAAACAAAAATAATTAAAAATATTAGTTTTAATTATTTTATTTTTTTAGCCTTTTGATTGTGGAATTATTTTTATTCTAATTAATTATCTAACCATTCAAAAACATTCGTATATTTATTCTTTGATTTTAATGCTTAAAAAAGAATGAATTATTAGCAAAAATGATTTTTACCTTATTTTATAGTAATTCTCGGGGACTTTCTAATATCTTTTTAGGTATTGGTGTTTTTATTATTTCCATTTTTTCTGTCAAACAAGCTGTAGCCTCTCACATAGTTGGTGGAGTAATGACGTATGAATGTTTCGGAAACAACGACTATCAAATTAATTTAACTATTTACCGAGATTGCAATGGTTCTGGAGCACCTTTTGACCAATTTGCTCCGATTGGTGTGTTTAATTCAAGTGGTAATTTAATAAATCTTTTCAATGCTCAATATCCAGGGTCAACACCTGTTCCTATAATTTTAAATAATCCCTGTTTAATTTCACCGCCAAATGTTTGTGTTGAACGAGCTGATTATCAAATAATGATTACTTTACCGCCTTTAGCTGGTGGTTATACAATTGCTTATCAACGGTGTTGTAGAAACGGTAGTGCTCTAAATATTACTAATCCAATTAGTATGGGTTCTACTTATTTGGTTAAAATTCCAGATCCAGGGTTAGCAACTTGTAATAGCAGTCCCACATTTAACAATCCTCCACCTGTAATGATGTGTAATGGTTTTGAATTTACCTATGACTTAAGTGCTACTGATATTGATGGTGATTCATTGGTGTATGAGTTTGGAGAACCTATAAATGGTGGAGATCAAATTAATCCAGCTCCAAATCCTCCATCATCACCTCCTTATGTTTCTATTCCTTGGAGTGCAGGTTTTAGCACAAACAATCAAATTCCTTCTAATCCTCAATTCACCATTAATTCTCAAACAGG
>PHDR01000427.1 GCA_002841035.1 Bacteroidetes bacterium HGW-Bacteroidetes-12
ATCCGATCCAATTTATCAGGTTTCTTCTTCACAAATTGGGCGATCACACTTTTTTGCACCTTTTAAATATGTTGGTCATATATTAATTGAGACCTACTGGTATAACGTTACTGTTCTTTTCTTGATGCTTATTTTGTTTTATCTTGTTTTCATTCTTGATATAATCCCGAAATTTATAAAAATTAGGTTTTCGAAGATGAGGTTACCTTTTTCAAAAAATGACAGTTTCTAAGAAATAGTTTCTTAATTTTGTTAAAATTAATTCATATAAGATGAAGAAGAATCAATTACTACTCATACCTATCCTTTTTCTAGTTATTGGATGTGCATCTCCAAGTGGAGATGCAGAAAGTAAAAAAATCGCAGAACCTGTTTCTGACACGCTAACTGTTCAAGACCTAGATTTTCTTCTGCCTTCCCCAGTTGAGTTTCTATCCTTAGTTCACGATGTGGGATTTGGTTATCATCCTGACCTAATTAATCCGCTTGTTAGCCCTTCCGATTATCTTTTGTATCGTAATCAAGCCCTAAATTTTGGTGTGTATCTTACCGATTTCTCTTACCTTCTGCTCTTCGAGAAGCATACTGAAGCCATCCGATATCTGTATCATATCCAAGAATTGTCAACACTTTTAGGTGTTGAGAATTTTTTTGATGACGAGTTCTTTAATAAAATCATTTCTAATCTTTCTGAGCACGATACACTTAGAGCAGTTTCTATT
This sequence comes from Bacteroidetes bacterium HGW-Bacteroidetes-12, assembly GCA_002841035.1. Taxonomy (GTDB): domain Bacteria; phylum Bacteroidota; class Bacteroidia; order Flavobacteriales_E; family Vicingaceae; genus BRH-c54. The sequence goes on from PHDR01000427.1 coordinate 723, forward strand.
GAGCAATCAACCCTTTTCTTCAACCGTATGGAGTCTATTGGCAACAAGGATCTTGTTTTGCTAATCTCTTCAGGTGCAATGGTTGAGGCAATGTACTTAGCATCTGATATTATTAGTGAAGATAAAATCTCTGAACAAACTATTACCTCTGTCATTGATTTAGCCTATCTTTTCGACACTTTTTTTCTACACTATACAATCAATAAATCAGACGAGCCAACTGTAGTAAAACTTACAGAAGACCTTCAAGAACTTCGCAATATTTTCACCTCCATGGAAATTACCCAATCTTCAAAAGCAATTCGTAAGGATGGGAAACTTGTTTTCAGCAGTGAGATTAATCACAATGTGAATCAGTATAACATAAAGAAAATGAAGGTTCTTCTAAACTCAATTAGAAACAGTATTGTAAATCAAGACTATTAGTATCAGCACAATAATATTATGATGAAAAGAATTATACAATTATTACTCATTCTGCTTATTACTCAATCAGCATACTCCCAGTGCGATGAGTACCATTTAAGCCATTCTTGCAGGCCAAGTCCTCAGGAGGCAAAGGACATGATACTTTCAAGCCAATCAAAGAGTGCATATCTTGAAGCCAATAAAACCTATTCCTTTCAGGTTACTCTTTTTGGTGGAATGGACTATAGAATAATATTCTGTACTGCTAGTAAATTCTACCCAATACATTATACCATCACCGAAAAAGAAACACGTATTCCCCTCTACGACAATAAGGAAGATAGTTACGTTGAATCAATTGGGGTATCAATTGAGAATACAACAATTGTAATTATTGAAGTAACCTTACTTGCTGAGAATGCAAAATTTAAGGACTTTAGAGACAACAGGGCGTGTTT
>PHDR01000052.1 GCA_002841035.1 Bacteroidetes bacterium HGW-Bacteroidetes-12
ACCTAAAAAAACAAAACATAAGAATAGAAGTGAAAATGACAATGCTATTTTTCTAAACCGTTTAAACATACCCCAAAAGTAAGCAACTAATTAAAATAATTATGTAATAATTTTTACCAAAATAGGTATTAATTTTAAATTTCAAAGAAAGAATATATGCTGAAAAAACTTTTTTTTACCATTAACAAACCTTAAAAAAATACTACTTTTGGGGCATGATAACACAAGACCAATTAAAAAAATTAGCAGATCGCCTGGAAGCGTTAAGGGGGTATCTTTGACATACCTGGAAAATTAATTCAACTAGAAGAAGAACAACAAAAAACAGAAGACCCCAACTTTTGGGAAAACCCTGAAGAAGCCGAAAAACAACTCAAAGTAGTTCGCAATATAAAAGTATGGGTTGATGCTTACAACGAACTTTGCAGTGCAGTTGAAGATGTTGAAGTATTGTTTGATTTCAATAAAGAAGGAGAGGCTTCCGATGAAGATGTGGATAAACAATATGCCATAACACTCGAATTGTTTGAAGATGTTGAGTTTAAAAATATGCTTAGCTCCGATGAAGACAAACTAAGTGCTGTGCTTCAAATTACTGCAGGAGCTGGCGGAACTGAAAGTTGCGATTTTGTTTCTATGCTTTATCGCATGTACAACATGTGGGCGGAAAAAAACAAATATAAAATAAACATTTTAGATTTTCAAGATGGTGATGTTGCAGGCATCAAAACGGTTACGATAGAAATAGAAGGCGATTTTGCTTTTGGATATCTTAAGGGTGAAAATGGCGTGCACCGATTAGTGAGAGTGAGTCCTTTTAACGCTCAAGGAAAACGGATGACTTCTTTTGCTTCTGTATATGTTTATCCTTTAGTAGATGACACAATAGAAATTAAAATTAACCCATCAGATATTACTTGGGACACATTCCGTTCGGGAGGTGCAGGAGGGCAAAATGTGAATAAAGTAGAAACAGGAGTTCGACTTAGACACGCTCCCTCTGGAATTGTAATTGCTAATACAGAAACTCGGCATCAATTCAAAAACAAAGAAAAAGCATTGCAATTATTAAAATCTCAATTGTATGAAATTGAAATGCGAAAACGCTTAGAAGCCCGAAACGAAATTGAAGGAAACAAACTAAAAATTGAATGGGGAGCACAAATTAGAAGCTATGTATTGGACGATAGAAGAGTAAAAGACCATAGAACAAATTTTACTGTAAATGATCCTGATAAAGTATTAAATGGTGAACTTGATGGATTCCTAAAAGCCTACTTAATGTTATTTGGAAAAAATTAACATGTTAAAATAAATAATTTACAATAATCAATTACTAATCGCTAATGTCTAAATTAAAAATTTATCACAACCCTAGATGCAGCAAAAGCCGAGAAACATTACAACTCATTAATAATGCTCAAGCAGATGTTGAAATTATTGACTATCAAAAAGCAAGTATCACAAAAAAAGAGCTAGAAGATGTTTTGATGAAATTAAATATGATTCCCGAACAAATTGTTAGAAAAGGAGAGACACTCTATAAATCTAATTATAAAGACAAAAAATTTAGTAACGAAGAGTGGATACAAATTTTAATAGAAAATCCTATACTAATTGAACGCCCAATTGTAATAAAAGGAAACAAGGCAGTACTTGGAAGGCCGCCAGAAAACGTGAACGAATTATTGTAGAATTAATCTTCTAACCCAGCCAACTCACGAATAAATTTTGGAGCTACTTTATGAAGTAAAAACAATTTTATAGAACCCGGCACAACAATAACGAATAAAAACATCAACATCCACATTGCCATAAAAAAGATAAAGAAGAAAAAAATCCAGCCTAAAGCTACCATAATAACAAGTTTTAGAAATTTGTAGGCGTAAAAGTAGAAAAAAATAAAATATAACAATATAAAATAATCATTTAAAATTTTACAAAATGGAATACAGAATTGAAAAAGACACCATGGGAGAAGTTAAAGTCCCTGCTAACAAGTATTGGGGAGCTCAAACAGAACGCTCAAGAAACAATTTTAAAATAGGACCTGCTGCATCTATGCCCATAGAAATTATTTATGGCTTTGCCTACCTAAAAAAAGCAGCCGCTTATGCCAATTGCGAATTAGGCGTTTTAGCAACCGAAAAAAGAGATTTAATTGCCAAAGTATGTGATGAAATAATTGCTGGAAAATTAGATGATCAATTTCCGTTAGTAATTTGGCAAACAGGTTCAGGCACACAAAGTAACATGAATGTGAATGAAGTTATTGCGAACAGAGCTCAAGAATTAGCTGGAGGAAAAATTGGTGAAGGCGAAAAAGCCATTCAGCCCAATGATGATGTCAACAAATCACAATCATCTAACGATACGTTTCCAACAGGAATGCACATTGCTTGCTACAAAATGGTAGTTGAAAAAACCATTCCAGGAGTAGAAAAATTAAGAGATACCTTACAACAAAAAGTTGATGCATATAAAAATGTGGTAAAAATAGGAAGAACACACTTAATGGACGCAACACCACTAACCATTGGGCAAGAATTTTCGGGCTATGTTTCGCAACTAAATCACGGATTAAAAGCACTAAAAAACACCCTACACCATTTGTCGGAATTGGCATTAGGTGGAACTGCTGTTGGAACTGGACTGAACACACCCAACGGATATGATGTGTTAGTTGCACAAAAAATTGCCGATTTTACTGGATTGCCTTTTATCACTGCCGAAAACAAATTTGAGGCATTAGCCGCTCACGATGCTTTTGTAGAAACACATGGAGCATTAAAACAATTAGCCGTTTCGTTAAATAAAATTGCCAACGATATTCGTATGATGGCTTCAGGTCCTCGTTCGGGAATTGGCGAATTAATTATTCCAGCCAACGAACCTGGCTCTTCTATTATGCCTGGAAAAGTTAACCCAACACAATGCGAAGCCATAACTATGGTTGCCGCTCAAGTTATGGGCAACGATATGGCAATTACTATTGGTGCAACACAAGGACATTACGAACTGAATGTTTTTAAGCCAATGCTTGCTTATAATTTGTTGCAAAGTGCCGAATTAATTGGCGATGCTTGTGTTTCATTTAATGATAATTGTGCCATTGGAATTGAACCTAACTACCCTGTAATTGAAAAATTATTGAACAACTCATTGATGTTGGTTACTGCACTTAACACTAAAATTGGCTACTACAAAGCTGCCGAAATTGCCAACACAGCCCACAAAAACGGAACAACCTTGCGAGAAGAAGCTGTTCGTTTAGGTTATGTAACAGATGAGGAATATACCGAATGGGTAAAACCCGAAGAAATGATAGGAAGTTTGAAGTAACCTAACAAATTTCTAATTAGGGTTTAAAAAATTAAAACCAATGAAAAAAAAATACCAAGCACATCCTTGGCACGGAATTCAAATAGGAGCTAACGCACCCATTGAGGTAATGTCTTTTATTGAAATGACACCAAGCGATTCGGTAAAATATGAAGTAGATAAGGCTTCTGGGTTTTTAAAGGTAGATAGACCTCAAAAATTTTCAAATATTGTTCCTGCTTTGTATGGATTTATTCCACAAACCTATTGTGCCGAAGAAGTGGGTAAATTTTGTATGGAAAAAACAGGTAAAATCAACATTATGGGCGATGGCGACCCTTTAGATATTTGTGTGCTTACCGAAAGAAACATTACGCACGGAAACATTCTTGTACCTGCCATTCCTATTGGAGGATTTAGAATGATAGATAACAACGAAGCCGATGATAAAATTATTGCTATCCTTAAAGGAGATGAAGTTTATGGTCAGTGGAAAGATGTATTAGAATGTCCTGTTTCATTAATTAATAGACTAAAACATTATTTTTTAACCTACAAAGCCATTCCTGGCGAAAATATGCAACGTGTTGAAATTTCGCACATCTACGGAAAAGAAGAAGCGATGGAAGTAATTAAAAGAAGCCAAATTGATTATCAAAAACATTTTGGGTAATATCCCTTCTTTCAATTCCTAAAAGCCAAAACAAATTGTAACTTTGGCAAAAAATTAGCTAAGAAATTAGCAACTTTATGAAAAAATACGCTCTATACTTTTTCTTTTTATTGATTAGCAGTTCAGGTTTTGCTCAACTGGTTTTTAATAACTCCTACCATAATTTAGGTGAAGTAAACAAGCAAGATAGTAAATATTATGATTTTACATTAACTAATGCTGGAACACAAGAAGCAAAAATTCTTCGTGTTGAAGAACCTTATGGTGTTAGCGTTAGATTTTCTTCCAAAGTAATTCTTCCTGATAGTACAATTACTGTTCGAATAAAATACACCCCAAAAAGAAAAGAATTTTTTAAGGTAGATGTGCCTGTTTGGGTAAACATACAAAATCAGCCAATTACATTTACATTAGAGGGTAATGCCAAAACATTTGACATAAAAGAGTCTTTGCAAAGCCCAGATTTTATTTCTACAAAAAAAATAGATGAAGACCGAACAGAATTACAAATAAAAGTAATAGACATAAACACCAAACAACCCATAAACAACGCTACAATTGAAATTATTTGGGATGGATTAGTGTATAAACAACTCAAAACTAACAGAAGCGGTGAAACTAGTCAAACATTAAAAAATGACGCTTATTATTTTGTTGTAAATGCCGAAGGATACGGAACAGAAGAACGAGCAATAGAAATTAATTCAGAAAATAATAGCATAACTTTTTTGATGGGAGAACCCAAGCCAGAGGAATTAATAGTGGAAAAAGCAGATACGGTTATAGAAGAACCATTTGTTCCAGAACCAAAAGACACTATTTCAACTGCAGAAATGCCAGTTAATTTATATGCCGAAAATAACATTGTTTTTTTGATTGACGCATCTGTTTCGATGAAACAAGAAGGCCGAATGGATTTATTAAAAGCAGCAATGATAGAATTATTGAACGGATTGCGTTCTATTGATAAATTGGCAATAGTAACTTATGCATCTACTGTTGAAGTGGTTTTAGAGTCTCAATATGTAAAAGATAAAGCTCAAATTACGCAAATCATACAAGATTTATCAGCAGGAGGCAGAACAGCTGGAGCTCAAGGGCTACAGAAAGCGTATGAAGTTGCTCTTCAAAACAAACTTGCTGAAGGAAATAACCTTATTATTTTAGCAACAGACGGGGCTTTTAATCTCAGCAAAGGAGATAAGGCAAATGTGGAACAAAATGCAGCCAGTGGAATTTACATTTCTGTGGTTGGAGTGAAAAATGAAAAATGGACAGAAAAATCAATGTTATCTATTGCGGAATCAGGAAAAGGAAGTTATCTCAGCATAAAATCGTATAAACAAGCGAAAGAAACATTACTTAATGAAATAAAAGCAAAATCTAAAAAAAAGTGAAAAGAAGTGGGAAGTCAGAAGTTGGAAGATAGCTGTGAGCGTTGGCTTCCCCTCTTGAGAGGGGCAGGGGTGTGTTTTTGAAATTCTTTAAATAAGAAATAATAAGAATGGAGTGAGTAAACTTTTCGTAGCAATAGCATAAATAAACCATAAACCGATAAACTGTAAACCAATAATGTCAAAAAAAAAAATAGCAATTTTAGGTTCAACAGGTTCAATTGGCACACAGACTCTCGAGGTAATTGAAGAACATTCTGACAAATTTGAAGTAGAAGTGCTTACCGCTAATTCTAATGCTGATTTATTAATTGCTCAAGCCATAAAATTTAAACCTAATGCAGTTGTTATTGTTGATGAAACTCATTACAAAAAAGTTTCAGAAGCATTGTGGGAACATGACATCAAAACCTATTCAGGCATAGAAGCCCTTGCACAAATAGTAGAAATGGAAGCTATCGACATTGTTCTGACAGCTTTAGTAGGTTATGCAGGATTACTTCCAACCATTAATGCCATTAAAGCAAAAAAAACTATTGCGTTAGCCAATAAAGAAACCTTAGTTGTTGCTGGTGAGCTCATAACAAAGTTAGCAAGAGAAAATCAGGTAGCCATTTTACCTGTTGATTCAGAACATTCGGCTATTTTTCAATGTTTAGTTGGCGAATTTCAAAATAAGATAGAAAAAATTTATTTAACTGCATCTGGAGGTCCTTTTAGAGGAAAAACAAGGGACGAACTTCTTAATATCACCAAAGAACAAGCATTAAAACATCCCAATTGGGAAATGGGAGCTAAAATCACGATAGATTCTGCAACCCTTATGAATAAAGGTTTTGAAGTAATTGAAGCAAAATGGTTATTTAATCTAAACCCCGAACAAATAGATGTTATTGTGCATCCGCAATCTATCATACATTCGTTAGTACAATTTGAAGATGGAAGCATGAAAGCCCAATTAGGATTGCCTGACATGAAACATCCCATTCAATACGCACTTTCATTCCCACAACGTATTTTTTCAAAATCGGCACGATTCAATTTTTTAGACTATCCCCAACTTACTTTTGAAAAACCAGACACAGATACGTTTTTGAATCTACAACTCGCTTATCAAGCCCTTGAAAAGGGAGGAAACTTGGCTTGTATTTTAAATGCAGCCAATGAAATTACCGTTGACGCATTCTTAAAAAACAAGATTAAATTTTTATCTATTGCTGAAATTAATCAACAATGTATGGAAAAGGTGCCTTTCATTGAACATCCAACACTTGATGATTACATTAAAACCAATGAATTGGCAAGACAACTTGCATTGACATTGGTTTAATTTTACCCCTTCAACAAATTGGTTAACATTACAAATTCTTCAACAGAAAGTTGCTCGGGTCGTTTATCAAGAATAGGATGCTTTTTAGTTTCTTCGTTCAAAAAAACTTTTACTGAATTTCGCATGGTTTTTCTGCGTTGATTAAACGCTGTTTTAACAACTACTTTAAAGAAAACCTCATCACAATCCAGTTTTTCGGTATTGTTTCTTGTTAATCGAATAACTGCCGATTTTACTTTTGGAGGCGGATCAAAAACATGTTCATCAACCGTAAATAAATAGTCAATATCGTAATAAGCTTGGAGCAAAACGCTTGTAATTCCATAGGTTTTATTGCCTGGTTTTGAAGCTACTCTTTCGGCAACTTCCTTCTGAAACATACCAACCAACTCTGGAACTTGGTTTTTATACTCATACACTTTAAATAGAATTTGAGAAGAAATATTGTACGGAAAGTTTCCTATTACTGCAAAAGGCTTGTTATGAACAATTTCGTTTAAATCTATTTTTAAAAAATCTCCATAAATAATATTCCCTTTCAACGATGGAAATTTTTCTACTAAAAAAGCAATCGATTCTCTATCCACATCTATAGGAAAAGTAGTATAGTTTTTTTGTTGAATTAAATATTGGGTTAGCACGCCCATTCCCGGTCCAATTTCTAAAACAGTATCGTATTTATCTGTAAAAATGAGGCTATTTACAATATTTTCAGCAATAGACAAATCTTTGAGAAAATGTTGTCCTAAGTGTTTTTTGGCTCTAACGAATTGCAATAATTTTTTAGTTTTGTAGGTTAATGTGATTATGTAGTTTTGACAAAAGTAAACATATCTAGGGCTTTTTATTTATAAAATCATTTTTTAAAACCTTATAAATCATAAAGACGTAATAATCTGTAAATTTGCATTATTAGCAAAATGGAAGAACAAGGATATATAGAATTAAGGGTTACTAATAAGGATAATACCTTAACACCTAAAGATATTGATATAAATGAAGTAAAAGACTTTATATCAGATGTCGAGTCGTTTTTATACCCCAATCGAAAGGAAAAACAAAGCCGTCCACATATTTCTTATAACATTGAAGAAGGTTCTATAAAGCACAAGTTTTTTTTACCTATTACAGCGGTTATACTTTTTAATGGGTTAACAAATGAAATAAAAAACAGAAATAACCTTGATTTTTTAGATTACAAAAGGCAGTCTATAATTGATAAATTTCAAAAAAAGGCAGTTAAAGAAGGTTATGTAATTGAATTTAATAATTCTATTTCAAAAGAACCATCATTAATTATAGATTACACCACAAATTTTGAAATGATAGCCCCAACATTTTACGAAAGTGAATTTTATTTGTATGGTGAAATTTATCAAGAAGGAGGCAAAAACCCCAACTTACATATAAGCACAAAACAATACGGAAACCTCACTATTGCTGCTAGTAAAGAGCAGATAATGGAAGGGGAGAAAAAAACATATAAGCCATACGGAATTAAAGTTCGTGGAAAAAAGAGTTTGGAAGACAATTCATTAACTGATTTAGAGTTAGTAGAGTTTATCCAGTATAAACCAGTTTTTAATAAATCACTTTTAGAAAAAGTGATAGAAAAGGCTTCAGTTAATTGGAATAAAATTTCAAATATTGATGCTTGGTTGGATGATATAAAAGCAGAAGGAATATGAAAGGAATTGAAAGTGTTCTTTTAGATAGTTCTTTTTGTATCAGGTTATTAAAATCAGATGCAGATTTTCATCAAAATGCAGTCAATTATTATGAGTATTTTTTAGAAAATGGAATAGAAATGTATTTATCTACTATTGTAGTTAGTGAATATGCTGTTGGTGACAATCCTGATAATTTACTTTCTTTAAATGTTTTTCGGTTATTAGAGTTTGATTATGAAGACGCAAAGATTGCAGGCAATTTTTTTGCTGAACTTAAAGACAATAAAGATTTAAGAGAAGCTGAACAGCGAAAAGTGATAGTTAATGACATTAAATTATTTGCACAAATTCACAACAGAAAAATTGATGCTTATATTACAAAAGATAGAAAATCATTAGTTAAAATGATTGATCCTTTAGAAAAAACTCAAAATTTAAATTTTGAGTTTATTGATTTAGCCATTCCAATTAATGAAAAACTAGGAAAACTTTTTTAAAAAAATATGCGTTTTTTTTACCTTATCCTACTTTTATTTCTAACAAAATTGGTTGCTGGTTTTGATGTAGATAGTTATGCCAAAAGCGAAGTAACAAGCATTTCTTTTTTCAACAAACTCTCCATTCACAACAATCAGGTGCTTATTGAAATGCCTTTTGCTAAAGAAATTATTTTAAATAAAGAACAGAAAAAACAACTCCAAGAAAGGGTAATTGTTAAAATAGAATTGGTTTACACACGCTTTAAAACTTCAGAAAAATTTAACCAAACGGAGTTGAACAAAAAACGCTTGTTAGAACTAAAAAAATTAGTGCCCGAAGTGTTCGATTTTCCTGTTTGGGAATACCAACTTATTAGCCAAAACAATGGAAATTCTAGAGAAGAGTGCAGCAAAATGTTTCATGGATTTATAATTACTTTTCGTCCACTTTCTACTGATGCTTACGCACAACAAGAAAGCGATTACGTTAAACAGCTTGTTAGTAATCTTTCAAAAATAGATTCATTAGCAAAAGATACAACTCCAAAACCTTATCACATTAAAACCCGTTGGGAAAACGGCTATGTTTACGATACCATTTGGGGAGAAGAAAAAAAGATAGATTTTTATCCGCCACCACCACCAAATCCATATTTGGCTTCACTCAAAGAAGATTCTACGGTGTTAAATGCATTTTCAAGAAATAAAAATTGGACTAATTTTATTGTAGTAACAGATGCTACAGGAAGTATGTCGCCTTATTATACGCAGGTGCTAACTTGGTTGAGACAACAACTAAATAACGAAAACGCTCGTTTATTTGTGTTTTTTAATGATGGCGATCGAAAACCATCTGATAAAAAGCTGCTTCTTGAAACAGGTGGCATTTATGTTACAACTGAACGAAGTTATGAAATGGTTTCTCAAACAATCAACAAATGTATTAGTGGAGGAGCTGGAGGTGGAGAAACTAAAGAAAATGATGTGGAAGCTATGTTGTTAGGATTAAAACACTATCCTGAAGCTAAAAACATTGTGCTTATTGCAGATAATTACGAAAAAATGAGAGATTATGAGTTTATGGATAAAATCACTATTCCTGTACACATATTCCTATGTGGAGCTGATAGATTTATCAACCTCCAATATTTAGATTTAGCAAGAGTTACAAAAGGTTCTGTACACACAAAAAATGAAGATATTTATAATTTATACCAATTAAAAGAAGGAGAGGTTGTTACCATAGAAAACCGCGATTATATGCTTAAAAATGGGGTGTTTACCTTTTATAATTCCAGTAAATCAATCCTTTATAATTAACCGAAAAGCTATGTGCATTGAGTATATTATCTTTGCTCTATCGTCTTAATAATAACATCACATTTTATTAGGCACTTCAATTCCTAATAGCTTCATTCCAGCAACAATTACTTTGGCAGTATTTTCGGAAAGTACCAACCTAAATGCTAATTTATTTTTGTCTTCTTCTCGCAAAATAGGCACATTTTGATAAAAATGATTGAATGTTTTTACCAATTCATACAAATAATTACACAATGTGGCTGGACTTATGGTTGTGCCTGCTTCTTGCAACACAACTGGATATTCTTTTATTAATTTTATTAACGTAATTTCTTCTAAATTTGGCTCAACATTAGCAAAAGAAGTGCTATAATTTAGCTCCGTTGCTTTTTTTAGTAACGATTGAATTCGGGCGTGAGCATACTGAATAAAAGGAGCTGTATTTCCGTTTAAATCAATAGATTCTTCGGGATTAAAAACCATACCTTTTTTAGCATCTACTTTAAGTAAAAAATATTTTAAGCCGCCCAAGCCAATTGTTGCATAAAGTTGTTCCTTTTCGGATGGTGTCATTCCGTCTAAATGCCCACGTTCTTGCGTCATTTTTTTTGCATCATTCACAATTTCAGCCATTAGTTCATCGGCATCTACAACCGTTCCTTCTCTCGATTTCATTTTTCCGTTCGGCAGCTCTATCATACCATAAGATAGATGATGACATTCTTCTGCCCATTTATAGCCTAATTTTTTTAGTATTGTAAATAATACGTTGAAATGATGGTTCTGCTCGTTGCCAACCGTATAAATTAACCCACTGAGGGTAGGATGGTTTTTATACCTTTCTATTGCCGTTCCAATATCTTGTGTTATATAAACAGAAGTTCCATCTGCTCGGAGCAAGAGTTTATCGTCCATTTTTTCGGCACTTAAATCACACCAAACAGAGCCATCTTCTTTTTTATAAAAAACACCTTTTTCCACCCCTTTTTCTACTGCATTTTTGCCAAGTAAATAGGTATCTGATTCGTAATAAAGTTCATCAAAATTAACGCCCATGGTTTTGTAGGTTACATCAAAACCTGCATACACCCAATTGTTCATTTTTTTCCATAAATCAACCACTTCTTTGTCTCCTTTTTCCCACTTTAAAAGCATTTCTTGTGCTTCTTTAAAAATGG
>PHDR01000053.1 GCA_002841035.1 Bacteroidetes bacterium HGW-Bacteroidetes-12
TAATCACATTATAAATGTTCATGTCTTGAGCCATCACTCCTTCTGTCGCTTCTATCATCAACAAACAAACATCGGCATTTTCTATAGCTCTTATAGAACGCATTACAGAGTAGAATTCAATGTCTTCATTAACTTTTCCTTTTTTTCTAATTCCTGCAGTATCTATCAAATCAAATTCATAGCCGAAAGAATTGAATCGAGTAGTTAGTGAATCTCTGGTTGTACCAGCAATATTGGTAACAATGTTTTTTTCTTGGCCTATAAGCGTGTTTAACAGCGATGATTTTCCTACGTTGGGACGACCTACTATTGCAATTTTTGGGATACCCGTTTCTTCCTCTTCTTGTTCATTAAATTCTAAGCTATTTACAACCTCATCCAACAAATCACCTGTACCACTTCCACTTATTGCTGAAACACTGTGAATGGAATCACTAATAGCCAACCCATAAAAAACATTTGAATCATAAATAAGCTCATTGTTATCTACCTTGTTAGAAATAAGTATTACTTTTTTATTCGCTTTTCGAAGTAAATTAGCTACTTCTTTGTCTAAATCAGAAACTCCAACAGTAACATCAACTACAAATAAAATCAAATCACATTCTTCAATTGCAATAAGCACTTGTTTGCGGATTTCAGCTTCAAAAATATCTTCCGAACCAACAATGTAGCCACCTGTATCTATCAATGAAAATTCTTTTCCATTCCACTCTACTTTTCCGTAGTGTCGGTCTCTTGTAACACCACTTGCTTCATCAACAATAGCACTTCTTGATGAAGTTAATCGATTAAAAAGTGTTGATTTTCCTACGTTGGGTCTTCCAACTATTGCTACTATATTGCTCATTTTTTATTACTGTTGAAAGTTTATAAAATTATTGGTTATTGGTCATTCGCACATCTACACATCCGCACATTATTGCATTATCCTCAATTCAAGTAACCAAAATTTTTAAGTTGTTTTTCGTTGTTTCTCCAGTCTTTATTTACTTTCACATACATTTCTAAAAAAACTTTTTTCTCAAAAAACTGTTCCATTTCTTTTCTTGCTTGTGTGCCAATTATTTTTAAGTCTTTTCCTTGATGCCCAATAATAATTCCTTTTTGACTTTCTCTAATTACCATAATTACGGCTCTAATTCTGATAATGGTTGGTTCTTCCTTAAATTCCTCTATTACCACTTCGCAAGAATAAGGAATTTCTTTTTTATAATGCATTAAAATTTTTTCTCTAATAATTTCAGCTACAAAAAACTTTTCTGGTTTATCGGTCAACTGATCTTTATCGTAAAATGGAGGAGCTTCAGGTAACAGATTTTTAATCTCTAATAAAATCTGATCTACATTAAAATTATGCAATGCCGATAAAGGAAAAATTTTAGCTTTAGGAAGTTCATTTTTCCAAAACGCTACTTTTTCTTCTAAAAACTCTTGGTCAATTTCATCAATCTTATTGATTAATAATAAAATAGGAATGGAAGTTTTTTTTAGTTTCTCTAAAATTTCAATATGTTTTAATTCATTTTCTTTAACTTCCACCATAAACAAAATCACATCAGCATCGGAAATAGCTGAACGAACAAAGGTCATCATCCCTTCGTGCATTTTATAAATTGGTTTAACAAAACCAGGTGTGTCAGAAAAAACGATTTGATGTTCTTCATCGTTAACTATCCCAATAATCCGATGACGAGTAGTCTGTGCCTTTGAAGTGATGATTGAAAGCTTTTCTCCAACCAACACGTTCATTAAGGTAGATTTACCCACATTTGGATTCCCAATAATATTCACAAAACCTGATTTATGCATTTTATTAAAAAAATTAATTTACAAAGAAACGAAATATACCTGCTTGATTTTCATTTCAGTTAAAGTAATATTTACTTCTATACTTTAATTTATCTAAAGTTTCGGTGCAAAAATAGGGTTAATATCAAACTATCACTTTATTGGTGGTTTATCTATTGTGGTGAAACTAACTGACTACGCTGTCATTCAGGAGGAACCTATCTTGTCAGTTAGTTCTAATTTATATTTTGTACTATCCTTTTAGCTGGTTACTGAATGAACAGCGTGTTTTTGTAAGAGAAAAACAACTCCGAAACTTTAGATTTATTAGATTCTATTCCTAATTTAGTAGAAAAAAAGACGCATGAAAAAAACATTAATTTTAGGAGCATCCTCTAATCCAGAAAGATATTCCTACAAAGCCACCCTAAAATTAGCTCAAAATGGGCACGAAGTTATTCCTGTTGGTTTAAGAGAAGGGAAAATAGAATCCCATCAGATTCTAACTAATATGCCTATTGTGGAAGGCATTGACACAGTTACTATGTATGTTGGAGCAAAAAACCAACCCGTTTATTACGATTATATTTTAAATCAAATAAAACCCAAACGCATTGTTTTTAATCCTGGAGCTGAAAATGCTGAGCTAGTAAAACTCGCTAACGAAAAAGGTATCGCAACAGAAGAAGCTTGTACCTTGGTTTTGTTGTCGTTAGGAAGTTATTAATTTGTTTTTTTAATGAAAGCATTTTTAACAATAGGATTACTAATCTTATCCAACACCTTTATGACGTTGGCTTGGTATGGACATTTAAAATTTAGCGAATGGAAATGGTTTAATAAACTTGGATTTATTTCCATTGTATTAATAAGTTGGGGAATTGCCTTGTTTGAATATTTTTTTCAAGTTCCTGCCAACAGAATTGGTTATAAAGAAAATGGAGGTCCTTTTTCATTGATAGAACTTAAGGTAATTCAGGAAGTGATTACTCTTGTTGTTTTTGTTTTATTTTCCTTACTCATTTTTAAAAACGAAACATTTAAGATGAATCATTTCATAGGGTTTGTTTTCCTTGTTTTGGCTGTTTATTTTATTTTTAAAAAATAAACTCATTCATAAAACATTATTTTTCATACCTTTACCCCTTTTAAAAACTAAATCTATGAAACATTTCTCTCCTGTTAAATTAATTTCTTTACTTTTTGTGTTATGTATGCTAATCACAAACTCCTACGCTCAAAAAAAGAAAGTCAATAAAAAAGATGCACCAAAAACAGAAGCTTCAAAAGCAGATAAAGATGCACCAAAAAAGATAAGTGAGCTAACAAAAAAATCAAAAAAAATAGAAGGCTTATTTACTTTTTATCAAGACACAACTTCTGGTGCATTAAAAATGGTTATTTCTCAACATCAACTAGAAAAAGAATTTATCTATTTCAGTCAAATTTCTGATGGCGTTTTAGAAGCAGGAGCTTTCAGAGGTTCTTATAGAGGTTCAAAAGTGTTTAAGCTCAAAAAATATTTCAATAAAATTGAATTTGTTTCTCAAAATACTTCATTTTATTTCGATCCTAACAATGAGATTTCTAAGTCATCACAAGCAAACATTAGCGAAAGCATCTTAGCCAGCCTTAAAATTGAAGGAATAGATTCCATTAACGGATTATATTTGATTGATGCAGATCATTTATTTTTAAAAGAAACATTTTCGCAAATTAAACCTGCAAAACACCCTAAATCTTCTCCAACCGATTTTTCTTTAGGAAATTTAGATAAAGAAAAAACAAAAGTACTTGGCGTTAGAAGTTATCCAAAAAATACCGATTTAGCTATTGAATATGTATATTCAACAGAATCTGTTCTAAATGGAGGTTCGCAAGCCGTTACCGATGGCAGAAACGTGAGCATTAAGGTTTATCATAGTTTAATAGAAATGCCAGAAAACAATTATCAACCTTTGTTTGACGACCCTCGTGTTGGTTATTTTACCACACAAGTAAACGACATGACTTCAACCAGCTCAACCCCTTATCGAGATTTTGTTCACCGTTGGAATTTAGTAAAAAAAGAGCCTAATGCATCCATTTCTGAACCTATTGAACCTATTGTTTGGTGGATGGAAAATTCAACACCAAAAGAACTTCGACCAATAATTAAAGCAGCTGGAGAAAAATGGAATTTAGCTTTTGAAAAAGCAGGATTTAAAAATGCAATAGTCATTAAACAACAACCCGATGATGCCGATTGGGATGCTGGAGACATTCGTTATAATGTGCTGCGATGGACATCTTCTCCTCAACCTCCTTTTGGTGGCTATGGACCTAGTTTTGTAAACCCAAAAACAGGTCAGATTTTAGGTGCAGACATTATGTTTGAATACATCTCATTAACTAATAATTTACGGACAGAATCTATTTTTAATTTTGGATTAACTGAAAATGACGAACATTTTTCTGAAATAGAAGAACACACCTGCCAGGTTGGTCAATTTTCCCAATTTAACAATATGTTTGCTTCCATTATGATTAATGTGCTTGACGAGCCAGAAATGGAAAAAAGCAAAATGATAAACGAATTTTTGCACTATTTAGTGTTGCACGAAATGGGACACACATTGGGGTTAAATCATAATATGAAAGCCAGTCAATTACATCCCATAAAAGACATACACAACACTTCAATAACCGAAAAAATGGGTTTGATTGGTTCTGTAATGGATTATCCTTCGGTAAATATTTCTAACAATAGATTAAAACAAGGAAATTATTATTCAAAAACACCTGGTCCTTATGACGATTGGGCAATTCAGTTTGCATATCAACAAGGAAGAACAGCAAAAGAATCGGAAGATTTATTAGCAAAATCAACACTTCCTGAACTTACCTTTGGCAATGATGCTGATGATATGCGAAGCCCTGGAAAAGCCATTGACCCACGAGTAAATGTAGGTGATTTAACCAGCGATGCCATTGGTTACGCAATTCAACGCATAGAACTTGCTCAAGAACTAACCAATAAAATACTTAGTAAAAACCTTACAAACACAGGCGAATCACATCATTTTATTCGAACATCTTATATGGTTTTATTAGGACAACAAAATGCTTCAGCAACTACAATTTCTCGCTATATTGGAGGAGTTTATGTTGACAGAGCGATGATAGGGCAGCAAGGAGCAAAACAACCCTTCATTCCTGTTGAATTAGCGAAGCAAAAACAAGCTATGACCACATTGAGCAAATACGTATTTGCTCCTGATGCGTTTACACAATCCAATGAAATTTATAATTATTTGCAGCTTCAACGCAGAGGATTTGGCTTTTTTTCAGCACCTGAAGACCCAAAAATTCATAACTTAATTTTAAATATTCAAACAAATGTGCTTAGTCATTTATTGCACCACAACACATTGCAACGTATCGTTGATTCTGAATTATATGGAAACAAATATACCATCTCAATAATGATGACCGACTTAAACAATGCTATTTTTGCAGCCGATATTGCTGGAAATGTAAATTCATTTCGACAAAATTTACAAGTAGCTTATACAAAAATGCTAATAGAAATGCTTTCAGAAACATCAAGTAAAAAATACCTTGCTGTTTCTCAATCATTGGTAATTTATAACCTAAACTCCATCAAAAAAATGGCATCAAACCAATTGGGTGATGTAAGTTCAAAAGCACATAAATCACATTTGGTGATGCTCATTGAAAACGCCATGAAAAAAATAAAATAAGGTGCTATTTTTTTATTAAATGAAAAAGGAACTTCCTTTATTTCAAAACATTTGGGTTGCTGTTTGTCTTTTCAATTTTTTCATAGCAGCCTTAATGGGTACGATGCTTCGTTATGGTTTTGTGAGTAATATCCCATTCAATTTCAAACACCTAACTCATGGTCATTCGCATATAGCCATGTTGGGCTGGGTTTATTTGATGTTATATACATTTATTGTTCATAAATTTATTCCTCAAAAAAGACAGGTTTTCACTTATTTGTTTTGGACAACTCAATTGGCTGTTGTTGGAATGATGATAAGTTTTCCCTTGCAAGGATACGCAGCAATTTCTATCTCTTTTTCTGTGTTACATATTTTTTGTAGCTATTATTTTGCACGATTAGTATGGAAAAATCAAGAAAACAACACGTTGCCAGAAAAATTATTACTTAAATCAGCCTTAGTGTTTATGCTTTTATCGACTGTTGGCATTTGGTGTTTGGGTCCTGCAGTTGCTTTAGCTGGCAAACAATCTGTTTTTTATCATTTAGCCATTCAATTTTTTTTGCATTTTCAATTTAATGGTTGGTTTCTGTTGGCTGTGTTTGCTCTCTTTTTTAAATACCTAAACAACTTAAAAGCAGTAATAAATTTAAAATTATTCAATAAATTTTATAGCTCACTCATTTTTGCAACTCTTTTTACCTATGCGTTACCCGTTAGTTGGTATGTTTCGCATCCTGCTCTTTTCTGGATAAATGCCTTAGGAATATTTCTACAACTAGTTTCTTTTTGGTTTTTGATTAAAATTATTCTTCCCCATTTTAGTTTAATTTGGAAAAACGCAACAACAAGAATTATAAAAAAAACAATGATATTTACTTGTGCAAGCATTGGTCTAAAAATTCTTTTACAAACAACATCTCTCTTTCCAGAAATTGCTTCTATTTCTTTCCAAATCAAACATTTAGTTATCGGATTTATTCATTTAACCATGTTGGGCGTTGTTTCAGGTTTTTTATTATTGTTTCTACTTCAAAGCAAATGGTTTTCAGAAAACAAATTCATCCCTTGGGGCATAAATATATTCTTCATTGGATTTTTAGGAACAGAATTTTTACTTTTTATTCAAGGAGGAATGTTTTATTTTCAATTTCATCAAATTTCTTATTATCATTTACTTCTTTTGCTTTTTAGTTGTTTTTTATTACTTGGAATTACTTTGCTTTTTATAGGGTTTTTGAGCAATTTAATTAAAAACATTCCTAGAGAACAACCCACGAATTAGTGTGCATCTCTTAAAGTCCACCGTTCTCCCCCGATAGTTCCGATAGCTATCGGAATTGGGGTCAGTTAGCAAAGGCTGCTGCAAAGCGTTGTTGTTTTGCCAACTACTCATGGAAAATTACAGGCTTGTATGCAAAAATCATTTTTTAAATAAAATTGTAGATTTTGTTTTTGTTATTTTAAAAAGTCGTAATTTTATTGGTTCAACTGATTATGAAAAAACTACTAACCATATTTCTTTTACTTTTTACAGCAACTGTTTTTGCCACCCACAACAGAGCTGGAGAAATTACTTTTACACATATTTCGGGGTTAACTTATGAAATTAAGGTAACTACTTATACCAAAGATTCTAGCCCTGCCGACAGACCTTCGTTGGGGATTTATTGGGGAGACAGCTCTCCATTAGATTCAATTGATAGGGTTAGCAAAATTTTATTAGGAAACGACATTAACCAAAACATATATATTGGTCAACATACTTATCCTGGACCAAGCCCAACACCTTATCTCATTAGAATTGAAGACCCTAATAGAAATGCTGGAATAGAAAATATTCCACAATCTGTTAACATTGTTTTTTATTTAGAAACAGAACTATATATTAACCCTTTTCAGGGTATAAACAACTCCCCAATTTTGTTAAATCCACCAATAGACAATGCGTGTGTCAATCAAATTTATATTCATAATCCAGGAGCTGTTGATCCTGATGGAGATAGTTTGTATTACACGCTAGATGTAAGTAGGGCTCAAGGTGGTGTTAATGTTCCTGGTTATTTTCTGCCTCCATCATCAAATTTTCTTACTATAAATAATTTTACTGGAGATTTGATTTGGAATACACCTATGACACAAGGCGAATTTAACATTGCTATTCGGATAACTGAATACAGAAATGGAAAAAAAATTGGCAGTATTTTGCGAGATATGCAAATAACTGTTGTTGCTGGTTGTAATCCTCCTCCAATTATAACAACTGTCAACGATACGTGTATTATTGCGGGAGATTTACTCAATTTCACTGTAAATGCTACTGGCAGCCATCCTGTAACCTTATCTGCTACAGGAATTCCTTTCAATGTAACCAATTTCGCAAGTTTTATCCAAACAACGCTTCCTGCAACCATTACTTCTGGAGTTTTTAACTGGCAAACCGATTGCAGCAACATCAGGAATTCCAATTATTTTTTGAGTTTTAAAGCAACGGATGCTGGAGCTTTTAATTTGGCTGATTTTCACACTACTATTATTCGGGTAATTGGTCCTAAAGTAGAAAACCTAACCACTAATGTTCAACCCAATTCAATTAACCTAACTTGGGATAAAACCATTTGTTCCAATGCTTCTGCTTATAAAGTTTATAGAAAAAAAGGACCTTCGGGATGGTCGCCAGGAGTTTGCGAAACAGGAATACCTGCAAATGTTGGTTTTCAGCTTATTGCAACAATAAACAACATTAATGATACTACTTTTAATGATAATAACAATGGATTAGGTTTAATTGCGGGAGAAGATTTTTGTTATCGTATTGTAACTTGCTTTCCAGATGGAGCAGAAAGCATTGCTTCGGATGAAATTTGCGACCAACTAAAAAAAGATGTGCCTATTATTACCAATGTAAGTGTAAATTCAACGTCAACAACAATTGGTGATATGGATGTGGAATGGTCTAAACCAACCGAATTTGATACCGTGCTTTTTCCTGGGCCTTATCGTTATTTAATTTACAGAGGGCGACAAACAAACACCAATTTAACCCTAATTGATTCTACTTTAAGTATTAACGATACTACTTATACGGATATCAACATCAATACAAAAGATTTTCAATATTTCTATCGAGTAGATATTTATAATCTAACCAATGGCACAAGAGATTTAATAGGTAAATCAACTGTTGCTTCATCAGTTTTTTTGAATTTGATTCCATCAGATAATCAATTAACTTTAGTGTGGAATGAAAATGTGCCTTGGACAAATACACAACACGTTATTTACCGTCAAAATCCAATAACTTTAATTTACGATTCATTAGATATTACTACTGCAAATCAATATATAGACTCTGGATTAGCAAATGGTTCAACGTATTGCTACAAAGTAAAAAGCATTGGTAATTATTCATCACCCGAAATAAAAACACCACTTTTAAATTACTCGCAAGAAATTTGTGGCACCCCTGTTGATAATGTTATACCTTGTCCTCCTATCGCTTTTTTAGATGGTGATTGCGATTTAAGGCAAAACGTATTGTCGTGGCAAAACAATTCATCAGGTTGTGCTGACGATGTTATGGGATATAAAATTTATAAAAAAGATTCTTTAGATGGAGCATTTGTTTTAATAGCAACAAATGATGCATTTTCAACCTCATTTACAGAAACCAATTTATTTTCCATTGCTGGTTGTTATGTTGTTACCAGCATTGATTCGGTAGGAAATGAAAGTGTTTTTAGCGATTCTGTTTGCGTGGATAATTGTCCTGAATATGTATTACCAAATGTTTTTACACCTGGTGGTGATGGATTTAACGATTTGTTTGGTCCTTTTCCTTATCGTTTTGTAAAATCTATTGATATTCAAATTTTTAACCGTTGGGGACAAGTTTTGTTTAAAACAACAGACCCAGATATTAATTGGGGTGGAACCAATGAAAACAATAATGCTGAAGTGCCAGATGGAACTTATTTTTATGTGTGTACTGTGAATGAAATTTTCTTAGAAGGAATTAAACCACGAACTTTAAAAGGATTTGTTACATTATTGCGAAATAAAGAAATAAAAAAACCATAACGCTACTTTTATGAGAAACTTTGCCCCATTATCGGTATTCCTAATTTTATTTTCATGTCAAGAAATAAAGTTTAAAGAACCTCAACCTATTGAAACGCCTGTTTTAAATAGTTTTCCAACAGAATTAATTGGTTCGTATTATGATTTGAAAAGAAATGACACGCTAATTGTAAATCCAACTACGTTTACTTTTGGCAACAAATCATCCTTAACATTTATTAGTGCTGGATTGTCTGATTCAGTTATTCTTAAAGCAAAAGACCATGTTTATTATTTAAATCTTTTTGATAAAGAAAAAAAACTATGGAACTTAATTGTTTTTAGAAATGATGTCGTATCTAACCTCCATGTTTCATTATTTGTTATTGAAAACAATGAACAGGTAGAAAAGATTAAAGCAATCACGCCTTTAGAACCTGTATTAAATGAAGAAAAAGAAATCGATTATTACATTGCTCAACCTAATGAACTTGAACTAAAACAAATAGTTAGTCAACAATTATTTTCAAAATCGACTGAATTAAAAAAAATAATAAAGCAGTAATATGTTCACAGGAATTATAGAAGCACTCGGAAAAGTAGAAAAAATTGAAAAGGAGGGGACTAATGTCCATTTTACAATAAAAAGTGATTTAGCAAAAGAATTAAAAATAGATCAAAGTTTGGCTCATAATGGAGTATGTTTAACGGTTGTAGATGTTCAACCTTCTTTATATAGAGTTACTGCAATTAACGAAACCATACAAAAATCTAACTTAGGCTTTCTAAAAACTGGGAGTATTATTAACTTAGAAAGAGCGATGCCAGCAAATGGAAGGTTTGATGGTCATGTAGTTCAGGGTCATGTAGATGGAACTGCAATTTGTGTTAATAAAGCAGATGAAAAGGGAAGTTGGACGTTTACCTTTGAATACGAAAACGATCAACATATTACCGTTGAAAAAGGCTCCATCACCATTAATGGAGTGAGTTTGACTGTTGTAAATTCTATGCAAAACCAATTTTCTGTTTGTATTATTCCTTATACTTTTGAAAATACTTCTTTTAAAGAAATTCAAATTGGAAGTATAGTTAATTTAGAATTTGATATTATTGGTAAATATGTAGAAAGGTTATTGGCTTATAGGGAGTAATTCATGGGTTTTATTATAAAGCCTAAAGCTTTATATTCCAGATAATTTCATTATCCCAATTTGCTCTTATGGTAATTGGTTTTTGATAATGTATCATTTCTTCGGGTTGTTTCTTGTTTAAATAATCTCCTGTATCCCATTTTTGATTGTTATTATCGTCCACAATTAAACGAAATTTATAATCCCCGGCTTGTAGAAAATCATAATTAATTATTTGATTTCCTAAAAAATAAGACTCATTAATCAATGTGTTATTTTTGAAGAGCTGAAGTATATATGATTTATTAAAACTGGTTGTTAATTTTAAAATAATTTTGCCATAATCTACATCGCTTTTAGTTGTAAAGGACGAACGTAGCGTATCATTTTTCAATCCTAATATATCTTGAAACACGCCTGATGGTATTAGCATTTCGTAATTGGTTTTTTCTTTAAATTTATAATTCAATTCATATTTACGAGGATGTGTTTTACTTTCTTCAATCAACACATGAATTGGAATAGAATCTTCAAGCACAATAATAGTTGAACTATTAAAAACAGAAATCGGTCGTGGCGTTGAAATGAAGA
>PHDR01000054.1 GCA_002841035.1 Bacteroidetes bacterium HGW-Bacteroidetes-12
AGTTAATTGTGTCAATTGAAGATGCTAAAGGAATTTATACATTAACCATTTACCAAGTTTTGGGTGAGTTGATAATGGAAAAAAAGCTTACTAATTCGTTAACTAATATTGATGTTTCGCTTTTAGAAAATGGTATCTATTTTTATGAAATTATTTCAGAAAGAGGAGAAAAATTAACAGGCAAGATTAGTGTTGCTAGGTAATTTTTGAAAAATAAATTTTAAATTTTTAAAATAGGTTGTCTAAAAGACAACCTATTTTTTTGTTAAATAACATTCACTTCTCGTTCGAGTTCAATTCCAAATTTGTTGTTTACTGCATTAATAATTTCGGAAGATAAATCGTAAATATCTTTCCCTTTGGCACCTCCATAATTTACTAATACCAATGCTTGATTTTTATGCACGCCATAATTACCATACGTTTTTCCTTTAAAACCACATTGCTCAATTAACCATCCAGCAGCTATTTTGGTGGTTCCGTTGCTTTGAGGATAATTTGGAATATCAGGAAAATTTGTTTTTAACGAAATGGCTTTTTCATTACTTACAGAAGGATTTTTAAAAAAACTTCCAGCATTGCCAATTTCTTTAGGATCAGGCAATTTACTTTTTCTAATGTTGATAACAGCATTGCTAACATCTTTTATGGTTGGATTGCGAATTCCCATTGCTTCCAATTCGGATTGGATTGCTCCGTAAGAGGTATTGATATTGGGCTGTTTATTTAATTTAAAAGTTACAGCAGTAATAAAATAATTATCTTTTTCTTTGGTTTTAAAAATGCTGCTTCGGTAATCAAATTCACAATCGTTAGTAGAGAAATGAGTTGTTTTCAATGATTTTAAATGCAATGCTTCTACTTCAGTAATAAAATCTTTAACTTCAACGCCATAAGCACCAATATTTTGCATAGGGCTAGCTCCAACACTACCTGGAATTAACGAAAGATTTTCAATGCCACAATAGTTGTTTTCAATACAATAGCAAACAAACTCGTGCCAAATTTCGCCAGAAGCTACTTTTAAATAAACTTCATTATTATTTTCATTTATAAGCTGTATGCCTTTCAGTTTGTTTTTTAAGATTAAGCCATCAAAATCTTTGGTAAAAAGAATATTGCTACCTCCACCAAGAATATAAATAGGTGAAAGGTTGTTTGATAAAATATTTTTTAATTCAGCAACATCTTTTATTATAGCTAATTCTTTTGTTTTTACATTTATACCAAATGTATTGAGCGGTTGTAATGAAATATTTTTTTGTAAAGCCATAAATTAATTAACATGATTTTTGAATCAATACAACAGCATAGGCTGAAACACCTTCTTCTCTTCCTTCAAAACCAAGTTGTTCGGTTGTAGTTGCTTTTATGGAAATATCTTCAACATCAATTTGCATAACTGTAGCAAGTGTATTTTTCATTTCTGGAATGTGTGGATTAATTTTAGGCTGTTGCAAGGCTATGGTGGCATCAATATTACCGATAGAATATCCTTTATCGGTAATTAATTTAACTACATCTTTTAAAAGAATTTTGCTATCAATACCTTTGTATTTATTATCGGTTGGAGGGAAGTGAAAACCGATATCTCTTAAATTTGCAGCTCCTAAAAGTGCATCGCAAATGGTGTGAATTAAAACATCAGCATCGGAATGACCTACAGCTCCTTTATGATGTGGGATTTTTATACCACCTAGCCAAAAATCTTTTCCTTCTTCCAGTTGATGCACATCAAACCCAAAACCCACTTTAATTTTCATAACACTAAGTTTGCGAGTTTATAAAGTTTAGGAGTTTAGTACTAACTACTAACACTTAATCCCTTATTTTCATATTAATTAGTTGGTTGATTATTTTGCTTTTTGAAATCATCAAAATCAAACTTCAATGAAAAACGCAAGGTGTTTGCTAATGGATTTCTCGCAACTGTTGAAAATAAATATGAAAAATCGATACTAAATACACTTAGTTTAAGTCCAGCACCAACAGTAAAGAATTTTCTGTTTCCTTTGGTAGCGTGTTCATGGAAATACCCAAAACGAGCTGCAAATTGTTTGTTGTACCAATATTCTAATCCTGCTGAGATGTTAATTTCTCTTAGTTCTTCAGAAAAACCACCTGGTGCATCTCCAAAAGATTGAAACATTCCTGTTACAATAGGCACATCTGGGTCTTTTCCCGATTCTATTTCTCTTTCACCTGTTACAGGGTCGAAAATTGGTAATCCTGAGTCATCAGTAGCATAAACAGGAGGAGTAGGAACCAATAATTTATTAAAATCAGTTAATAAAGTAAGGGAGTTATAGTCATCTAATTCAAATGTTAATGCTTGTCCAATTTTCATGTTAATTGGGATATAATCTTTAATAGCATCATCTGTGTAGGATATTTTAGCTCCAATGTTTGAAATATTTAAACCAAGATTAAAGATAACATCTTCACCAAATAAATTGGCTTCAGGGTTAGTATAAAATGCTGAAACATCGGCAGCAAAAGAAGTACCCGCTTTTGTATTTTGTCCTGCTACATCAATACCACCTGTTAAGTTAGAATAAATATATCTTCCGCTTAATGCCATAGAAAAACGGTCTCCTAATTTTCTGCTGTATCCTAAGTCAAAAGCCCATTCGGCAGGGTTAAAATCTCCAATAGGATCACCAACTTCATTGGTAAATTTTATATCTCCTAAAGAAAAATATCGAAGAGATGCTCCAATTGCTTGGTCATCGTTTTTACCTAATTTTTTATAAAATCCAACGTAAGACAAATTAATGTCTTTCACTAATTCTCTTAGCCAAGGGGAATAGGAAATTGAAATTCCCATTTCTTTTTCATTAAAAACCATTTTAGCAGCATTCCAATGCATGGAGTTTGCGTCTGGTGAAGATGCAACACCCGCATCACCCAACGCACCATGCCGAGAATCGGGAGCAATTAATAAAAAAGGAACGGCTGTGGTAATTGTATTTAGCTGTAAGATACTTCTTTTTTCTTGAGCGTTAGCTAATGTTGCTGAGTATGTAATGATAGCAACTAAAAATATTTTTTTCATTTATGGCTTTTAAAATAAGGGTAGCAAATATAAATATTAATGTTTGATTATATAGTTTTTGAACAAGCTAACGCAAAAAAAAATGATTTATTATAATAGAAGTTGTTTAAAGTCCAATCTATAAATTAAAAAATGTTTCTTTTTTCACACTACTTCGTTGTTTTTTCTAAACGTAGCTAAGGCTATGCTTCTCAAAAATGCCTCGTATTGTAAAAAAATAATTCATTTTCATTCTTACATTTGGACTTCAAACAACTTCAGAATGTTAGTTATTTGGTTTTTTATTTTTTTTAATAAGTTTTATTTTAAGATAACTAATTTTTGAATTTTTTCTGCAACAGATAAGTTTTCAGATCTAACTCTTAATTTGTAAATATAAACGCCTCTTCCTATTTGATCTCCATATTTGTCTAACCCATCCCAGGTGATTGATGAGGAGCGGAAACCTTCATTTAAAATATGTTGTTCTAGAGTTTGAATTAATTTCCCTGTAATGGTGAAAATTTGAACTTGAGCAAAGAGCTGTTTTCCTGGTTGGTTGTGTTCGAACCAAAATTCAGTATAGGTTGTAAATGGATTTGGATAGTTGTAAACTTTATCTAAAACTAAATCATTAGATTTTACAACAACAAAATCAATAGTTGCTTCAGAAGAATTATTATACACATCCCAAACTTTCAAGTTTAATTTATGACGTCCTTCTGATAAATCTTTAAATGGGAATCGGATGCTTCCTTTTTGATAGCTGTTTAAATTGGCTTCATAAAAATCATTTAAAATAAAAGATTCACTTGTTTTATCGTCTAATACAGCTACAATGTCATGACCAATACCGTTTCCAACCATATTAATTCCAAATTCATCTTCAACATAGGCTAATAAAATTGGTTTATCATCAGTCATTCCTCCTGAAATAAAACTATCATCATTCATATAAAGTTCAATTTTAGGACCTTCCTTATCACTTGCAACACTGTCTGCTATTCCGCCAATATAAAAATCATCAAAAAAACCATTGGCATCTTCTAATTGATTTTCGGCATAATAGCTCAATTTCCCTTTTCCATAACTAAAAGAAATATCTCTTGGAACAACAAAGCTGAAGGAAAAATCTCCGTTGGTAACACTTACTTTACCTTTAAATAGTTTACTGGTTTGTAAATTAAATTGCATGGCAGCACCTCCATCGTTTTGTAGTGTAGTTATTTGTTTGGCTTTATCATAAACCGTAGGAGAAATAATACCATTAAAATTTGTGAGTTTAATGCCGTTTTTATCTGTAATTATTCCTTCAATATTCACTTTACTAAGTGCTTTAATAGTGTCTGTTGAAGATATATTATTTCCATTTAATTTTGTGGTTACAACATTTTGTTTTGGAATAGCCAATTTTAATGCAGGGTCGCCTAACAAGGTGAAGTTTCTATTGTTTTTATTATTAGATTGCTGTAAATTAAATGGGGAGTTTTTTACATTTCTAAAAACTTCGCCCAGTGTTGGGGCATCGTTATTAAATTGTTCAAAAATGGTATCATACAATACTTTGTTTAAGGCAAAATTAGGTGATGAAAAAACCGTTCTTACTGTAGTGAAAAGAGCTATGCCACCATGTTTGTTGAGCAAAACTAATTCCCCAGCAGAAGTTCGGGCAGGATCATCAAAACGGCTAAATTCACATGTAGCAGTAACCACCAAAGGAAAACCTTTCGTGTTTTCCCAACTATTAATCATAGGAACAGATAGAATTCTTTCAGTTGTCCATCCTACTTCTCCACCATGCCCAGTATAATTAATAATTAAAGAACCATCATTCACTGCTTTATCAATTTTTTCGTTTACTTCAGGGTATCTGCTCCCTCCAGGTGTTGCAACCTGTTTAAAAGCATCAATTAGTAGTTTATCAACATTAAATTCTCTGTTTCTAGTCATAACTGTATCAGCAAGTTCATTTGATTGGCTCATGTGAATATTTCCGTCTTCATCATCACCCACAAAAACAATTTGATTACGCCAATCGCTCATAGAATAGGAGGTGTTGTAATTCAATATTTTATTTACAACATTAGTTGCTTCTAATTGGCTTTTCACAGGAAATCTTCCAATTGCAATGTCAATAACATCAGGATTTACCCATACACCTTCAGTTGGGTCTAGCAACCCATAATAGTCGTCAGAAACATACGATTGAGTTCCTAGTGGGTTAAGCGATTCTAAAGATTGAAAAGTGGGAATAAAATTGGTATTGTTGTTAATTCTGTTTTTATTATCATAAGAACCATCTCCAAATAATAATAGATATTTTGGTAATTCATTAGCTGAGTTCGCTCTTTCATATAACATTCTAATAAAGTCTCTGATAGCTACAATGTCTTGAGAACCAGAAGAAAATTCATTATATATTTGTTGTGGGGTAACTGTTATAACTGTTAGTCCTTCGTCTCGATGAAAATCGGCTAATTGATTTGATTGATTGATGAAATTAGGATGGCTAACAATAATCATATCTGCCTGAGTAATTCCATGCAAGTTTTGATTTTCAACACTACCTTTAGGAATTGGAGCTTCAAAATTATCAGTTAGAGCAACGAATTGCCTTAAAGAATCTGTTGCAACAGCGAATCCTAATGTTCCGTTCGTTAGTGAAAAATTTTGTTCTTTTACATTAAATGGATCGGTAATCTCCCAGACTTTTTTGATAAAGAGGGCATTGCTTATAGAAAATAGGGCTACATTTCCAATTCCAACAGAATTTAAATCTCTAAAAAAAAGCTGATTTCCATTCATCACAAGATTTCTTCGAGCATTAAGTTCTATTTTATTTAGCCAACCAATAGAAAGGGAGTTTGGTTTATTGTAAGTTATAGATATATCTATGATACTATTGTTTGTTGGGGTAAAAGAAATCGCATTAGAGCTTTCGAAAGCAAAGGTGGCATTATGATTTGTTAAAACAGTACTTCCTATTGGAATGTTGAATGAATTAACACCCGTATTCACGGTGAAATTTGTTGTAACATTAGAACGTGCAGCAGCAGTAACTTCGACAAATACAGGGGTTGAAAAATCTATATTAGGAAAACTAAAACGAAAATTATAGTTAGTAATAACATCAAAAACTTCGCCATACCATTCACTGCCTGATTTTAAAAGATTATTAATATCTTTTTCATGAAAAGTATAATCAGAGAATGAGGTTACATTAATTGTTGCATTTGGAAGTGATGATTGAGTTGTAATTCTTTTTGGAGAATGTCCTGTATTGCTTGCCGTGATGAAATAATAAGATGTATCACTATAATCATTGATTTTGTGGGAGAATCTATTGGTGGAAGAATTTAACGTCCAACGGTGTGGTGACTGACCATAAAATAAAATGAAATCATCTTTGTTAAATATTCCATCAGATTCTCCTTCTATGTAAATTGCATTTTGTTGAATGTCATCAGGTCTATAATCGGAGTTAAGACGGGGTAATGTTTTTCCACTATTTCCATAAATTTTAATAGCACTAGGATTTACATTGTTAATGTCCATACCTAAATCTTTTAAAAAATCATATGTGATTTTAAAAACACCATCATTAACAACAGCAATTTTGAACCAATCTCCTGATTCTAAAACTGAATTGGTTGTAAAACTCTTATTTCGAGGTGTTGAATATGGTTTTTGGGTTATGACTTTAAATTTATAGCTTACTACTTTTTTATAAGAACCAGTTACTTTATCGTATATAATAGGTGTAAAACTATAGTATGTATAGTTAATTTTTTTATCGACTCCATTAAAAAAAGATAAGTTAATATCATTTTTAAGGTAATCAAATCCATAAAAATCCCTTGCTTCAGTTTCAGAAATAGTAATAAATTCAACATTTACGATGTTAATTGAAGAAACAATTTCTTGATTAGTTTTTATTTTACTAGAATAATATGCCAAAAAATCTTCATCATAATTATAATTTACATTATTGAAAACAGCCAATTTTTTATTTTCACCTTTTTCATTTATAAAATTTGTACTGGTTGACCAATTAATTTTATGTTCAACAACAACATCTGAAGCTGATAATTCTGAATAAAAGAATGTAATAACTAACAAGGTAAAAAAACTTAGTCTATTCATTTTTTTTATTTTTTTTATAAAATTATCATTAAAAAATATATTTTTACACATTATTTTTAAGTCAACGAAAAAAATATATATTTATTGTTTCTTGTTAATGTAAAAAAAATAACTACATTTGAAACTTGATAAAAGATTTTGCGTTAAGAAGCTGTATGGTAAAAGGTAACAAAACTTATAAAGTAAAAAGCACTAAAGTTGCTTTTTTTGTCGTGTTTTCGATGTTTTTGTGCATAAATTTATATGGACAGGATCCTCAATTCACTCAGTTTTATGCAAACCAATTGTATTTGAATCCTGCTTTTGCAGGAACTTCATACTGCCCAAAACTTTCATTAAACCATAGAAATCAATGGCCTGGAATTAGTGGCTCATTTGTAACCACTAGTGCCTCTTATGATCAACATGTTGATGCACTTTCTGGTGGTATTGGCTTATTAGTTGTGAATGACAGAGCAGGAGAGGGTACATTAAACACTGTTTCTGTTAGTGGAATTTATTCTTATGAACTTCAAGTTACAAGAAAATTCACAATGAGAGCTGGTATTCAAGGAACTTGGGCACAGAAAAAAGTAGATTGGGATAAATTAACTTTTGGAGATCAAATTGACCCAAGGAGAGGGTTTATATTTAAAACGAATGAGGTTCAACGAGATGAACCAAGAAATTATGTAGATTTTTCTGCAGGTATTTTAGGTTATACAGACAAAATATTTGTTGGTTTTGCTGTGCATCATTTAGCTCAACCCAATGAATCTGTAATTGAAGGAGTAAGTCCACTTCCAAGAAAATACACTTTTCATGCAGGTTATTTAATTCCTCTTGAAAGTAAAGGCGAACCAGCTACTTTGTCTCCAAACGTGTTGGTTCAATTACAAGAAGATTTCTTACAAATTAATTTTGGAATGTATTACAATAAAGGACCTATTTATGGGGGGCTATGGTACAGAAATAAAGATTCTTTCATTGCTTCTCTTGGTTTTCAAGCAGGAATTCTTAAATTTGGATATAGTTATGATATCACCGTTTCAAAATTAACTAACCAAACAGCTGGTTCTCATGAATTTTCAACAGGTCTACAATTTGATTGTAAACCTAAAAAGAAACGCTTTAGAACAATAAGTTGTCCTTCTTTTTAGTTAATAATAAAAAATTGTTTTAAAAATATAATATATTGATATGAAAACAAATAATAATTTTAAATTTCTTTTACTGGTGCTTTTTGCAGCACCCTTATTTTTTTCATCATGTAAGTATGAACAATCTAGTTCAACAGGGTGGAATTATAATGACCCTAAAAATGGTGGTTTTCAAAAAGTTCCTTACTTAGAACAAGAAACTGGTCCAGGACTCGTGTTGATTGAAGGTGGTCGTTTCACAATGGGTAGAGTGGAACAAGAGGTAAATTACGATTGGAATAATATTCCAAGAACTGTTTCTATTTCTTCATTTTATATGGATGAAACTGAAGTGTCTAATTTTGCTTATTTAGAATATTTATACTGGTTAAATAGAGTTTTTTCTTTGGATTACCCAGAGGTTTATAAAAAAGCTGTGCCTGATACCCTAGTTTGGAGGAGCAAATTAGCATATAACGAACCTTACGTGGAATATTATTTAAGACATCCTGCTTATAGAGATTATCCTGTTGTTGGTGTTAACTGGCTACAAGCTAATGATTTTTGTGCTTGGAGAACGGATAGAGTAAATGAAATTATATTGATTAGAGAAGGACTTTTTGAGCATTACCCTAACCAAATTAATGAGGATAACTTCAATACCGAAGCTTATTTGCTTGGTCAATATGAAAGCGGAAAAAGAGTTGATGGGATTCCTGATTTAGACCCAAACAAAGAATTTAGAAATGTAATTAAGGAAGATGGTATATTATTGCCTAAATATAGACTGCCAACAGAAGCTGAGTGGGAATTTGCTGCTTATGGTTTAATTGGAAATACGATAGATGAATTAATTCCAGATAAAAAATTGTACCCATGGAATGGTCATGCCGTTAGAAATTCAAACGAAAAGTACATTGGACAAATTTTAGCTAACTTTAAAAGAGGTAGAGGTGATAATATGGGAGTTGCTGGTAAGCTAAATGATAATGCTGATGTAACCGCTCCTGTTTACGCCTATTGGCCAAATGATTATGGATTATACAATATGGCTGGAAATGTTAGCGAATGGGTAATGGATGTTTATAGACCATTATCTTTGGAAGATAATGACGACTTTAGACCATTTAGAGGAAATGTGTATCAAACAAAAGTGTTGGATGAAGATGGTTTGATTGATGAAAAATATGATGAGGTTGTAAAAGATTCTATTACTGGGCAGATTATAGGATTACCAGGAAGAATCAAATACAGAGATGTAAATGAAAAAGATGATAATTTATTAGATAGACGAAATTACAGACAAGCTGATAACATTGATTATTTAGATGGACATTGGGAGTCTAGTATTTATTATTCTGAAGTAGAACCTGGTGCTATTGACTCAGACTTTGATGAAAATAATGGACAAAAGCAAATGTATCAATTTGGTGCTACTTCGTTGGTTAGTGACAGAGCTCGAGTTTATAAAGGAGCTTCTTGGAGGGATAGGGCTTATTGGATGGTACCAGGAACAAGAAGGTATTTAACAGAAGAGCAATCTACTTCTTATATTGGCTTTAGGTGTGCTATGACTAGAGTTGGTAGCCCCGTTGGATTGGGATATTAACATTAATTGTTTAACAAATAAAAAAACCTTCATTTGTACAAATGAAGGTTTTTTTTATATTTGAATTATGGAAACAAATCAACTTTATAAGCTGTTTATAGAACATCCTGTTGTTTGTACAGACACCAGAAAAATAACTAAGAATTGTATTTTTTTTGCCTTAAAAGGAGAGAATTTTAATGGTAATCTTTTTGCTAAAAATGCATTAGATTTAGGTGCTACTTATGCAATAGTTGATGAAAAAGAAGTGGCAACACAACCCAACATAATTTATGTTAAAGATGCTTTAGTTGCATTGCAAGAATTAGCCAACTATCATCGTAAGCAATTTAACATTCCTTTTATTGCAATTACGGGTAGTAATGGAAAAACGACAACAAAAGAGTTAATTAATGCTGTTTTATCAAAAAGGTACAAAACTGTAGCAACTGTAGGAAATTTAAATAATCACATAGGTGTCCCATTAACCATATTGTCTGTAACAAATCAAAGTGAGGTTGCAATTATTGAAATGGGAGCCAACCATCCTAAAGAAATTGGGTTTTTGTGTACCATTGCCGAACCAAATTATGGAATCATCACTAATATTGGAAAAGCTCATATTGAAGGTTTTGGAAGTTTTGAAGGTGTCATTCAAACAAAGTCAGAGTTGTATCATTTTATTGAAGCAAACAAAGGAAAATTATTTGTTAATGTTGATGATGATTTGTTAGTAAATTTATCTAAGAATATAAACAGCGTGCTTTATGGGAATTCATCTTCATTTTGCAATGCAAGACTTATTTCAAGCAACCCCGTGTTGCTATTAGACTGGAAAGGAAACAGAATTACCACTCAACTTTATGGTAAATACAACTTCACTAATATTTTAGCTGCTATTTGCATAGGTACTTATTTTCAAGTTGAAGACCATAATATAGTTGAAGCAATTACTGAATATACGTCCACAAATAACCGTTCGCAGTTAGTTAAAAAGGGTACGAATGTATTTTATTTAGATGCGTATAATGCAAATCCAACGAGTATGAATGCAGCAATTGATACATTTATTGAAAATAAAATCAAAAATAAATTAATGATTTTAGGCGATATGTTGGAGCTTGGTGCTATTAGTGAAGCAGAACATCAAATAATTATTAAAAAAGCAATTTCATCAAAAATAACAACGCTATTTGTGGGTAAAAATTTTGGACTATTTGCCTCAAAGTATAAAAATAAATCAATTCATTTTTTTGAAAACCATAAGCAAGCCTCTAGTTTTGTAAAGACTCAAAATTTTTTAAATTTTAATATTTTAATTAAA
>PHDR01000055.1 GCA_002841035.1 Bacteroidetes bacterium HGW-Bacteroidetes-12
ATCTGAATAACCTTCTCTAACAAACACATCTAACCAAAACACCGTTGCGAAACTTATAAAATAAAGCCCTTCAGGATTAAGAAATTTATAGTTTCTGCTTATGTTGGCAAATGTATTAATTTTTTATTTACCACAAGCGGGACGCTTGCGGCAGCGAGGGGGGTGAAGTTTATGCTGAAGCATTGAAGCACTACGCTAAACTCGAACTAGCCCCTACTCAATTATTTTTCTACTTGCGACAGCGAGGGGGTCGTAACGGTAATTGTTGGGTCCGTTGTTTATTTGAGCGATATTAGCATTAAAATTTCCCATATCTTCAATGTCATCATCAAAATGGTTTTTGCTGAATCGTTTACATGATACAAGCGTTTGGCAATGGTCTTCCTGTTGATTTACGTTTAGCCATTAAAATTGGGTTGCGTTTTGGCGGAGGAAATTCTTCAACCAATTAAATTAATCTTAAACTGCACTTTTATTTCTCTTTAATAATCTTAAATGTTTCTTGTGTTTTTTCAGAATTCACATACACAAAATACAACCCATTAGTAAGGTTGGAAAGATTGATTGTAAATGTATTCGTTGAATTAAATTTATTGGTATAAACCATTCTTCCAACCAAATCAAAAACAGTTACATTCAGCAAAGATTCTGGGTTTTTACTTTGAAAATTGAATTGATTGTTTGCGAAAAAACCTTTCCAACTCGAAACACTTACTTGTTGCTTAATGCCCACCGTAACATTGTTTCCAATTTCTACTTTCATTGCCACAGGCAAATGGTCTGACATATAAAACAAAGCACTTAACACATTTGGAGTAACAGAAATATTTACAGGAGCATCTGTGATTGACTTATTAAAATGCAATCCATCATTACCAATAGCTTCATAGGAGTTAGGAATATATTTTACCTTGTTTGTTCCGTTAAGTGCATCTTGGCTAGTAAAAATCCAATCAAAACGATCGTCTAATCCACCATTTGAACCACCATCAGGAAGAAGAACATTTCTTGGGCTTTGTGTGTGAATGGCAGAAAAAGACGAATTTGCATGCCATAATCCAGGTGAATTGATAGGATCAAAAAGTTTAACTAGTCCTCCATTAATAATGGTATTATAAGCAGGTTCAAAATCACCATACAGATTCATATCCCCAGCAAAAAACACATTTTCTAAACTAACAGCCTTTGCATCTAAATAATTCTTAAACACAACCGCTTCTTGATTTCGTTGTTGTTCATTAGTAATTCCTTGACTGGCCTTTAAATGAGCTACATAACAATAAATAAAAATAGTATCATCTCCTGGAGATAAAGTTTGAGCGTTATAATACAATACATATTCACTTATGTTTCTTAAAACAGTAGCTATTTCAAACTGACTTTTTAGTGTCAACTTGTTGGAGTTGTAATATAACATATTATCCGTATCTGGTCCATTAAAATAGGTGGCTCTTTGATAATGCGTTACTCCATCTACATTAAGAGCATCTGTTAAAATAAGGTTTGCTCCACTTAGAGCAGTTAACTCAGTTATCATGAAAATATCTGGTTTTATAAGTTTTACAATCGGTTTTAATGTATCTGCCTTAGTTGGATTAACTTGAGGATAGTTAAGTACATTATAAAACATCACATTCAATGTATCTTGAGAAAAACCAAAAAACGAAAAAACGACAAAAGAAACTATGATTAGGAAATACTTCATGATTGTTAGTTTACATTTTTAACTAAGAACAAATATACGGGAAAATGATCACTATATCCTCCAATGTATTCGCCAAAAGAAAAAGTTCGGTATGGATAACCTTTAAATCTTCCTTCTGAGGTTTTAAGGTAAGGTTTATTAAACACTACTGCTTTGTGGAATTTTAGTGTTGTATAATCTTTACCTAACAATGAAGGTGAGATGATAATCTGATCGAAAAGATTCCATGCATCATTATATCCAAGCGTACCAATTCCTTTTTTAAAAAAATCTTCAAACGGATTAAAAAGTTTTCCATCAATAGCCAATTCTTCTTTCCCTTCAGCTTTCAAATATCCTTTCACACTAATATCCACAGGATCATCATTCAAATCGCCCATAAAAAAAATTTTTGCATCTGGGTTATGGCTTTGTAAAGAATCTACAATTGAGCGAGCCAATTGAGCTGCAGCAATTCGCTTTGGTTTACTTTTCTTCTCCCCACCTCTTCTTGATGGCCAATGAGCAACAATTATATGAATTGGTTCTCCATGCAATTCACCCGAAACAAGCAGTTGGTCTCTAGTAAAAAAAGCTGTGTCTTCTGGGATTTTCAATGTAAAACTTTTGCTCGTTACATTTTTAAAATAAGCTGGGTTATAAAGTAGTCCGACATCGACTCCTCTTAAGTCGGGTGAATCATAATGCTCAATTTGATAATTTCTGTCTTTTATAGATTCTTGTTTAACCAAATCTTCCAATACCAAGCGATTTTCAACTTCTGAAACACCTAAAATAGCAACGCCATCGGGAGTTACATCTTTTCCCAATTCAGAAATAACACGAGCCATGTTACCCAATTTCTCATTATATTTAACTGTTGTCCACCTGCTTTTTCCTTTAGGCGTAAATTCATCTTGTAAAATTTTAGTTGAATCAGGGTCAACTATCGTATCAAACAAATTTTCGAGGTTATAAAATCCAACACAAGTAATAGAAACTTGCTGTTTGTCTGCTTGAGCATAACCATTTACTGAAAGAAAAAAAGAAGTTATACTTACTAATAAAGAAAAAAATAGCTTTTGCATTTATAGAGTGGTTATTAAAACATGAAATTTATTATTTTGACAACAAAGTAACGTAATATTCAAAGATTATGCCCTATAATATCTATAGATAAATGTTAACAGATTGTTATCAAAAAAATTAATGCAACAATGAAAACTCCCCCTGCCCCCCGAAGGGGGGTTCAGCTCCGCAGCCCAGTAAAAATAGCCACTTACCACATCTTTTGGTCTAAAAAATACAAAGTAATCTTTTAGGTGCTCATCTAACATTTCGGAAGTTGCCAAAAAGCTGCGTTGTATTCGCTCGGCATAGTTGATGCTGTCGGTTATTTCTTTGTGTTTTTCTTCCACCAAATGTTTTTGTTCGGTAATAATGTGTTTTTGCTTTTGAGTTACTTTAAAACGGTTGTACATAAACCCAGCAAATACCAATACTAAAAACAAACCTCCAATAACCGAATAAAGAATGGTCTGTTGCTTTTTCTTTTCAACTACAGCTAATGCTGCTTGCTTTTCTTTATCTTTTTCCAATAATTTAATTTGTGTTTCTTTTTTTTCACTATCATACATAGCGGTCATTTCTACTGTTTTTTCGGCACTTTCTACATTAAAAATGGAATCGTTTATTTCTTTAAACAATTTATGGTACTCATAAGCTCCTTTAAAATTACCTGCAGCCGAATCGATTAAAGAAAGTGTTTGGTAAGCTTCTTTAATATCATCTTTTACCCCTATTTCTATGGCAATCCTCAAACTGGCAAGCGATTGTTTTTTTGCTTCAGCTATTTTCCCTTGTTTTAAATAAACACCTCCAATGTTGCCGTAAGATATCGCAATACCTTGTTTGTCTCCAATGGTTTCCCTTATTTTAAGTGAGGCAAAATGATTTTTCAGGGCTTTGTCGTAATTGCCTTGATCATCATAAATATTTCCAATATTATGATAAGACTTAGCAATACCTTTTTTAAAATTTAATTTTTTACCTAAAACTAAGCTCGTATTTCCATACGATAAACCTTTGTCGTAGTCTCCAATTTTCTTGTATTCATCACAAAGTTTGTTTAAATGGTTTACTTTATTGGTATCTTCTTTAGCGGTTTTTTAAGGGTTAACAAAGAGTCGATAGTTGCATTACTTTGTGCAAAACCCTTTGATAATCCAAGGGTAATAATTAAGAAGATGTAGATTAGTTTTTTTATAGTTTAAGGTTTAGTATTTTTGAATACAACGCTGTTCATGTTACCATTTGTTTTATGTTTTTAATAAAATGCATTAAGCCCATTACTTGTACATTTTCTTTTAATAAATAGGTATCTTCTGTTGGAATAATTACATAAAGATGCGTTATTCCTAAATCTTTCATGGCTTCATAATTGCCTCTACTTAACGAAGGCGAAGCACTTAGTTTAATTTCTACACCTATTTTTTTTTGATTAGGAAATGTTACGATTATATCTAATTCTGCCCCATGATTGGTTCTGTAAAAACAAATAGTTGCATTGTAAGGAAGGATGGTTTTTATTTGTTGCAATACAAAACCTTCCCATAAGTTTCCTGCATTCGGGTTAGAGAGCAAATCATTGTAATTGCTTATCCCTAACAAATAATTTAATATCCCAGTATCTCGCAAGTATATTTTGGGCGATTTTACAATGCGTTTAGCACTATTTCCAGAATATGGTTCGAGCAATTCAATTAAAAAAGCATGCTCTAAAAACTGAATGTATTTTTTAACGGTGGGAGAGCTTACTCCCAATGATTTTGACAAAGTAGTGTAATTGAGTACCTGACCATGCAAGTGTGCCAACATTCGGAGTAATTTTCTCGATTCGCTTGGCGATACAGGTAATCCCAATAAGGGTAAGTCTTTTTCTACATACGTTTGAATAAAACCCTCTCGCCACAACTCACTCATTTTATCTGATTTTGCTAAAAATGAATTCGGAAAACCACCTCTTAGTAATAATTTTTCGTCCGAGCCTTTAGGGAGTTCCAATAAATGAAAAGGTCGTAATTCTTTATAAAAAATTCTTCCTGCTAATGATTCGGAACTATCTCTAATCAGTTCGGGAGATGCAGAACCCAACAATATAAATCGTGCAGGTTTTCTATTTTGATCTATCATTGCACGAAGTATGGGAAACAAATCTTTTCTTCGCTGTATTTCATCTAAAACAATACATTTGTCTTCATTGTTTTCAAAAAACAAAACAGGGTCGCTTAGTTTTATTTCATGACGTGGGTTTTCTAAATCAATGTATATTATTTCTGCATCAATGTGCTTTTGTAATAATTTTACTAGGGTAGTTTTACCAACCTGTCTGGGACCAACTATAGCCAATGCTGGGAATTCGCTCAACAATTCCACCAATTCATCTAGTACCAAACGTGTTATCATTATTCAATTATTTACCGTGCAAATATAAAGTTTAATTTTAAATATACACGGTTTAATTTTACTATTATTCGATAATTTCAGAACAAACTTTTATTATATTCTCACACCGATTTATCCGCCAGCCTGCCCATACCGAAAAGGTACGTTCGGGTGGGTAGTCGGATTTGTATTATCTGGTGTTCGTTCTTTGACTTTGTCAAATTCTCACACCGATAATACATACATCATCTACCTGTTCATTTTCTCCTTTCCATTTGTCAAATTCTTCAGCTAATTTTTGTTCTTGTTCTAAAACTGGTAAATGAGCAATTTGTAGTAATAATTCTTTTAAATTTTTAATCATGTATTTTTTACCTTTATCACCACCAAATTGGTCGGGAAAGCCATCTGTTAGGGTATAAATTACATCCCCTTTTTGCAGTACGGTAGTATT
The DNA here is from genome assembly GCA_002841035.1 of Bacteroidetes bacterium HGW-Bacteroidetes-12. GTDB lineage: Bacteria > Bacteroidota > Bacteroidia > Flavobacteriales_E > Vicingaceae > BRH-c54. Next base: position 5,583 of record PHDR01000055.1, read on the forward strand.
TAAAGTAAAAGATTCTTCATCATTATCGTGTTTACCCACAGGCATTTTGTCGGGTTTGAACTCAGCCCCACCCCGACCCTCCCCGAAGGGGAGGGAATTTACAGGCCATTCTGTCCTGTTAGGATTAACAATAAAAACAGGATTATTTGCTGCTGCAAATGAAAGCTGTGTACGGTCTTGATTGAATACCAACAAACTGCAATCCATACCGTCTTTACCACCTTCTGTGCTGCCATCTTTTCGTAATCGTTCAATAATAATTTTACGTGTTTGGTTTAAAATTTGGTTAGGTTCTGTTTTTTCTGTATTCACCACAAAGTTTGTTTAAGTGGTTTACTTTATTGGTATCTTCTTTAGCTGTTTTTAGGAGTGTTAAAAGAGAGTCAATTTTTGCATTGGTTTGAGCGAAACCTTTTGATAAACCAAGGGTAATAAGTAAGAAGAGGTAGATTAGTTTTTTCATTTTTTAAATTGTTAATTCAAAATTTATTTTTCCTCATCTTTAAGTAACTTCTTTGTCATTTTTTAAATGAATTAATCAGTTCTTCAAAAGCTTTATAAATTTCCGTTTGTTCTATCTCATCACCTCTATAAGAATAAATATTGATTCCGTATGAATAGTTAGCAGTTTTAAAAGATAAATACTATTTTAAACTTTGCCTATCTTGGTCACCTTAGTGGTATCGACAGTTAATACTTAGTTGTTAATAACAGATTTTTAAATTATTGACCTGGCATAAATAATATTCCAAGAGTAAATTCAGGACTTTTTAAATTATATGTAGCAAACCCCGATTTAAGGCATAAAACGTTTGTAAATCTAAGCACTAAATTATTTTCATTACAAAATCCCATAATCCGATCTTCATCCTTTCTTGTATAAAATTTATCCCCGATATTATCCTTTAGATAAGATTTGGTAGCATTGGTAATTTCATATCTACTATATGTGCTTACAGCTCCAATACCTCCTCCAATTTGAACAAATAGCCAACTCGAAAGACCTATATTTAGACTTCCACCTATATTAAATGAGGTTTTTTTACCTGTTTCTAAAAGTGTATATGAGTAATCATCATCGTATAAATAGTGGTCTCTATAATCACCATATATGCCTACGTTAAAATCACTCCAAAATATACTTGGGTTAAATCTTAAAGTTACACCCCATCCTAATTTCCCTAATTGAGGATTAAACATACTTACATCTACACCAAGCCAGCTACTTGTTGAAAAAGAATATCCAATCGTCATCACTTTGTCTGTTTCCGAATAATATTGTGACTCTCTTCTTTGTTTTTTTACATCTAAAGCATCTGAAATTAAAGTTACTCCATCACTAATTAATTCGGTTCCTACAGCAACCCCTTGTTGAATTGACTGTTGCTCTTCCTCTGTCAATTGCTTACTTGAATTTGAAGTAGAACTTTTAGGAGCCTGATAATTTCTACTAGAGTCATTAGTCATGGGATTAGGGTCGTTTGGATTTATTGTTTGTTGGGATTTAGTACTTGAACTCGAAGAAGGTATATTGCTATTGCTTGTGGATGTATTTTGTTGTGGATATTCTATTTCATTTATTCGTTTACGATATATAGGTTCATCTGTAACACCCCCCACCTGTACAGATACTAACTCAATGCTACATTTTGTATTTGGTTTCTGTCTAACAACAATCTTTTCCTCTCGATTATTTCCATAAAATACGACTGATTTTTCTTCATTATTTTCACATTGATATTTAACCTTGACCATAACCATATAAAATTTAGATGGATTACATATACTTCCTAATTCAGAACACGAAAAATACCTATTCGTTTTTCCTTTATGATAGTATCCTTTTGAATCAGGATTAACAGAAATTAATTTAACAATCCACCCACCAGCATGAAGTGCTTCATTATTTTCCATTGGTGTAAAACTCAATTGTACATTATAAGAAAATCCCCCACCTACAATTGTTGCGTCTGAATACGCTTGAATATTTTGTGCATTTGCAATATTGCTCAATCCGCTAATGGCGAAGAGCATTAAGATTAAAACTATTTTTATAAATTTTTCCATTTTTTTTGATTTTTATTTTCCTACTCACAAGGCTTTTCAGTACCGCCCCGTTTTTATAGTGGTCTCTAAACTCCACTTTTATTGTTTATTTTATCCTATTTTTTTAACTAATTTGCTGAAAAACAAAACTTATTGTGATTTATATCAGCAAATATTTACATTTGTTTTGTATTACACAATACCAAATATTGGGTAGATAAAAAACAGGAAGATGAAACTAGCCACATTTAATGAAGCAATAAAAATTTGGGATAAAGCTGCAATAGGTGAGCCTGCTAAGGTAGCATTGTTTGATTTGGAAGTTCAAAAAAGATTGTTGAACATTTTTTCGGTTGGCGATTATTATTATTACATTTTTAACGCTAAAGAATCTAAATTGGATTTGTTGAGTGAAGAAGCAACTTCCGTACTCGGCTACAAAAATGAAGAAATAGATTTATCTTTTCTTGTTAACTTATTTCACCCTGAAGACCAACCTTGGTTTTTGAATATTGAAAACAAAATAGTTGAATTTTATGGTAAGCTTACTTTGGATCAAATACCAAATTATAAAGTAAGGTATGATTATAGAATTAGAAAAAGCAATGGCGAATATATCCGTGTACTTCAACAAGTAATTGTTATGCAACACAGTGAGGTGGGTGGTATTTTAAGAACATTTGGTGTGCATACCGATATTTCACATTTAAAGATGGAAGGCAACCCTGTGCTTTCTTTTATTGGATTAAATGGCGAACCTTCTTTTATTGATGTTGAAATTGAAAAGGTGTTTCCTGTACCATCTTCTTTTTTAACCAATCGCGAACAAGAAATCCTTTTGATGTTGGTAAATGGAAATGAAACCAAAGAAATAGCAACAGCATTAGGAATCAGTACGGAAACAGTTGGTACTCACCGAAAAAATTTATTAGCAAAAACTCAAGCAAGAAACACTGCCGAAATGATTAGTATGGCAATACGAAAAGGCTGGGTTTGATTTCTTCTATTTAGAACTGTTCTAAAAAAAACATGATTTTTTACTTTGTTTTCAAATTATACAATGCATACATTTGTCGTCTCAATTTATTATTTATTTAAACTAAAGTTATGAGTAACGGATTTTCAAAATCTTCAGTAGGAAAAAAAATTTTGATGGCTCTCTCAGGGTTCTTCTTGTTGTTGTTTTTATTTCAACATTTCATCATCAATCTGCTGTCGATAATCAGTGCTGATGCGTTTAACAATGTATCATTCTTTATGGGAACAAACCCAATTGTTCAATTTGCCATACAACCCATCTTGTTGTTTGGAGTTGTTTTTCATTTAATCATGGGAATTACCTTGGAACTTAAGAACAAAGCTGCCCGACCAATACAATATGCCATGAATAAGCCAAACGAAAATTCTTCTTGGATGAGCAGAAACATGGTAATAACAGGCATAATGGTTTTATTGTTTTTAGGCTTGCACTTTTACGATTTTTGGATTCCTGAAATTAAAACAAAATTCATTGAAGGCAATATGAGTGGTTTAAATGAGAGTGGTGAATTACGTTTTCACGAAGAGTTAGTTCATAAATTTATTGATCCTATTAGAGTTGTTCTATACGTTTTATCATTCGTATTCTTATCCTTACACTTGCTACATGGATTTCAATCAGCTTTTCAATCAGTTGGTTTTAACCATAAAAAATACACGCCAATAATTAAAAAATTAGGCAAATTATACGCAATTATAATACCTCTTGGTTTTGTCATTATTGCTTTATTTCATTTTTTTAACCATTAACATTAATCTATTTTAAACATGTCAAAATTAGATTCAAAAATACCAGAAGGTCCACTAAAAGATAAATGGACAAATTATAAAGACCATATTGATGTGGTTAATCCTGCTAACAAAAGAAACATTGATATTATTGTTGTTGGAACTGGCTTAGCAGGAGGTTCAGCAGCAGCTTCGCTAGCTGAGATGGGTTACAACGTAAAAGCTTTTTGTTACCAAGATTCTCCTCGTAGAGCTCACTCTATTGCTGCTCAGGGAGGTATTAATGCGGCAAAAAACTATCAAAACGATGGTGATTCTGTTTACCGTTTGTTTTATGATACCGTTAAAGGAGGAGATTACAGAGCTAGAGAAGCCAACGTATATCGTTTAGCAGAAGTTTCTGCAAACATTATCGATCAATGTGTAGCTCAAGGCGTTCCTTTTGCGAGAGATTATGGTGGGTTATTAGATAATCGTTCGTTTGGTGGCGTGTTGGTTTCAAGAACTTTTTATGCAAAAGGACAAACAGGACAACAATTGCTATTAGGAGCGTATTCTGCCATGAACAGACAAATTGCAAAAGGCAAAATTGCTATGTATAACCGTCATGAAATGCTCGACTTAGTAATCGTTGATGGAAAAGCCAGAGGAATTATTGCTAGAAATATGATTACAGGAGAGATAGAAAGACATTCAGCTCATGCAGTTGTAATTGCAAGTGGTGGTTATGGAAACGTGTTTTATTTATCAACCAATGCCATGGGTTCCAATGCTAGTGCCGCATGGAAAATCCACAAAAAAGGAGCTTTTTTTGCTAATGCGTGTTACACACAAATACATCCAACATGTGTTCCTCGTTCAGGAGAGCATCAATCTAAACTTACCTTAATGTCAGAATCATTACGTAATGATGGACGTATTTGGGTGCCAAAAAAACTAGAAGACGTTAAAGCTATACGTGAAAAGAAAATAAAACCCGTTCAAATAGCTGAACAAGATAGAGATTATTACTTAGAAAGAAGATATCCTGCTTATGGCAACTTAGTGCCTAGAGATGTTGCTTCTCGTGCTGCCAAAGAACGATGCGATGCTGGTTATGGAGTAAATGCTACTGGCGAAGCCGTTTATTTAGATTTTGCAACTTCTATTGAAAGATATGGAAAAGAGAAAGCAATGGTTTTAGGAATAGAAAACCCAAGTAAAGAAAAAATTATTGAATTAGGAGAAGCAGTAATAGAAGCAAAATATGGCAACCTGTTTCAAATGTATGAGAAAATAGTTGATGAAAATCCATATAAAACACCTATGATGATTTACCCTGCTGTTCACTATACCATGGGTGGTATTTGGGTAGATTATAATTTAATGACTACTATTCCTGGTTGTTATGCTGCCGGAGAAGCCAATTTTTCTGACCACGGTGCTAACAGACTTGGTGCTTCGGCTTTGATGCAAGGATTGGCCGATGGTTATTTTGTTTTACCTTACACCATTGGAGCTTATTTAGCAAACGAAATAAGAACAGGTAAAATACCAACCAACACACCTGAATTTGATGCTGCCGAAAAAGCTGTAAGAGAACAATTAGAAAAATTAATCAATAATAAAGGTAAAAAATCGGTTGATTATTTCCATAAAAAACTAGGGAAAGTGATGTGGGACAACGTGGGAATGTCAAGAAATGAAGCTGGACTTAAAAAAGCCATGGACGAAATTGCTCAAATTAGAGAAGAATTTTGGAAAGATG
>PHDR01000056.1 GCA_002841035.1 Bacteroidetes bacterium HGW-Bacteroidetes-12
AAATTCCATCATTATCAATAGCCCCGATACTTAAAATTTTCGGAGCATCTGCTGGAGCTCCAATGTATTTCCAAGGTGCTGCACCTGAATTTCCAGCACTGTTCACTACTAAAATACCTTTCTCGGCTGCCCAATTGGCGGCTTTAGAAATAATTGTTGTGTTGCCATTCATATCGGCATAGGTGTGGTTTTGAGTAGTATCGTCAAATTCTGTATAACCTAAGGAAGAATTAATGATGTCAGCACCCACACTGTCGGCAAACTCGGCTCCTGCTAACCAATTGTATTCTTCTAGTAGCGTTTCTGTAAGAGCATCTTCCGTTCGCAATAAATAGTAATTAGCATTTGGAGCAGTTCCAACCAATGAACCAGGAATGTTGGTTGCCATTGTGGAGAGAACCATTGTGCCGTGTGTGTGTTCTACGAAAACACTATCATCGCCATCAACAAAATCTTTAAATCCTAAAATTTGATTGTTGTTCCAAAGAGAACTAAAAGCACTTAGTTGATGCACATTTGTGAAACCAGCATCTAACACAGCAATGGTAACGCCATTTCCTTTAAAACCTAAGTTGTGCAAAAAATCGCCTTCCATTATTTTTAGCTGGTTGGAGCTGCTTCCGTAATCCAATTCTTGAGTAGTTTCTACATAAAGTTTATTGAATTTTTTTTTATTTTCACTAAAAGTAATGGATGATTTTATGATTTGAACATCGTTTACAAAAGACAACTGTTGGATGTTATTGAGCATGGAAGTATCAACTATTTCAACTACAACTAAATTCATCCATTTTGAAGCATAAATAGGTGCCGCTCCCAAGTTGGTTAATGTGGAAATATAAGTTGCATTTACAGGTAAATCAGAAATAGTTATAGGAATGTTTTGTTTTATACGTCTTTCAATGGCTTTTTGAGATAAAAACTGATAAGGAGAACTTATAGAATACGAAGAATTATTTTTATCACTAAAAGAAATAGCATAATGCCCTTGACCAACACTTAGTAGTGTATAAAAAAAAGCTAAAAAAAATAAATAGATTTTACATTTCATAATTCAATTTTTTTTTCGCAAAGATTCTTTTCTACAGATTACAGATTATTTGTCAATCGTAAATTGTAATTCGTAATTCCAAAATCGTAAATCACGCTCATTCTTTCCCATAAGCAACTAATGTCATGGTAACATCTTTTCCCAGCCAAGGATCTGAAAGGCTGTTTCTTTTTCTACTCAATTCTCTTTTATAAACCATCCCGATATTGGTTGCAAATTTTTCTTCAAAAAGGTTTTCAGAAATTAAATTTATATCTTCAGCTTGTAATACGGTACTTACCGAATCTAACGCAAAGCCACCAACTACTTCTGGTTGGTGAATAGATGTAAATTGATATTGTTGCTCACCTAAATTATTTTTTATGTTTCCATTCCATGTTTTATTTGCTCTAATAGGAAAAACAAGCTTAATGAATCGTACATTTTCTTCTACTTTTTGGTAGTTGGTGGCAACTAATTTACTACTCCAAACATCTATCAAAACCCAATTAATGCTGTCTTTCTCTTTTCGATAGCGTTCAATTCTAAAGGAATTATCGCCTTCCAAATCTACCAATTGAGATTCTATTTTTTCTTTAATTTGAAATTGAAATGTATTAACTGAGGCTGTAAAATCATCATAAACGATGGAATCTACATTATAGATTACAAAATTTCCTACTGCTAATCCTGCGTAATTATGGTTTAAATTTGGATTTATAACTGCATCATTGTCCGAACGACAACTTATAAGATAAATGGTAATTAGTAGTAAGAAGATGTATTTTAATGGGTTCAATATGAAAAATTTAGTAAAAAGCTAAGTTACTATTTTTTTTAATAATTATTATCCTTCATAAGTTTTTGATGAAGAAGCAACCAATTTGTTGATTTCTATTAATTCTTTATCGGTTAAGTATCGCCATTCTCCAACAGGAATATCTAGGGTAATATTCATAATTCGTATGCGTTTTAGCGTTACAACCTGATAAAATAAATGGTCGCACATTCTTCTGATTTGTCGGTTTAATCCTTGGGTAAGAATAATTTTAAAACTGTATTTTCCAGTTTGTTTTACGCTGCATTTTTTGGTAACCGTATCTAAAATAGGAACACCATTACTCATAGCTTCAATAAATTCTTTGGTAATGGGTTTGTTTACGGTAACAAGATATTCTTTTTCGTGGTTATTTCTTGCTCGGAGTATTTTATTGACAATATCTCCATCATTGGTTAGAAAAATAAGTCCTTCACTTGGTTTATCGAGCCGTCCAATAGGAAAAATACGTGTTGGGTAATTGATAAAATCGATGATATTGTCTTTTTCAACACCCGTATCGGTGGTGCAAACAATGCCAACAGGTTTGTTAAAAGCAATGTAAACAGATTTTTGATTCGGTTCAGAAATTAATTTTCCATCAACCATTACTTCATCTTGAGGGGTAATTTTCGTTCCCATTTCGGGTACTTTTCCGTTGATGGTTACTCTTCCTTCCTCAATAAGTTTGTCGGCAGCCCTCCTAGAGCAAAAACCTACTTCGCTCAAAAATTTATTTATTCGTGTTGATGGTATTTTGGTCATTGAACTATGAATTGAAATGCGAAAGTAAGAAATTTGAGGTTAGTAAGTTTTGGCTATTATAATAAAAAAAAAGAACTGGAGTATGGTTACTGTTGATTATTTTGAGAAAGAGTTTCTATTGCTGTTTAACCTTGCTTTCCTTGTAAAGAATGTATTCACAACCATCATATACAATTACTTTATTTTCTGAAATATTTTTTCATCTCCTATTTGATAGAAATCCTATTGAATTTTGGTTTTTCTGATTTATTTTCATGTAAATCAGAAGAAATTTAAGATAAGTAAAATTAGAGCTGTTGATAATGTCATTTTCATTATCTCAATTTTTGTTTTAAGAAGACTTGTAAATCTTTGTTTGAACCATAAAGAACTAAAATGTCGTCCGTTTCAAGTGTTTTATCAGCAGATGCAACACCTTGAATTTGTGTTTCGGTTTTTGTCTTACCTAAAATACTTTTGACTTCTACCTTTTTGATAATGGTTAGCACCAATAAATTAAATTCTCTGCGAAAACCTACTTCTCGAACTGTTTTGCCAATATAGTCATTTGGAACTTTTGCTTCTATGATGCTGTAATCATCATTTAATTCAAATGAATCTACCACATTGCTAAGGCAAAGTTTTTTAGCCCATCTTTCGGCAGTCTCTTCTTCGGGGTGTACAATTTCATCGACTCCAATGGCTTGTAATACTTTTTCGTGCAACGGATTTATGGCTCGGCTTATCAAGCGTTTTACTTCAAAATTTTTCAATAGTGCCGTTGTCATAATATTTGCACCTTGGTCTTCGCCAATAGCAACAAGCACAATGTCCGTTTCTTTTAATGGAAGTCCAGAAACGGTAAATTCATCTGTGGCATCCATACAAATGGTGTGAGAAATTTTTTCTTTGTAGGCATCTACTTTTGACATTCTATTGTCAATTCCAATTACTTCGTTTCCTTGCTCGGTAAGTTTTTGGGCTAATGAAGAACCAAAATTTCCAAGTCCGAATATGATATATTTCATTTGTATTTATTTGTTTTAATGGTCAGGTGGAAGCCTTATTAGTATAATAATTCATAATAATAAACTTAAATAAGGCGTTTCATTTTAAATATTTTTAATTGATTGTGATTTCTTCTTTTGGATAACTATAGTTTTTATGTTTGATTTTCTTGAATACGGCTATTACCAAAGATAGCATACTGATACGACCAACAAACATTACAACAATTATTATAAATTTGCTAACACTACTCAAGTTGCTTGTAATTCCTAAACTTAACCCAACGGTACTGTATGCCGAAAAACACTCAAAAGCTATGTCTAATAATTGTTTTTCAGGGTCAAAAATGGAAATAAACATTATGGCAAAACCAATCACGACCAGCGATAATGATATAATCGCAAATGCTCTACGTATCGAAATTTCGGCTATTTCACGTCTGAAAATTTCAATTCTTGATTTTCCCTTTGCCAAGCTAAAAATGTTTAAAGTTGCAATGGCAAAAGTACTTGTTTTTATACCACCGCCTGTCGATTGGGGAGAAGCTCCAATCCACATTAAAAAGAAAACCATCATCAAAGTTGGAAAAGCTAACGCAGTTGTGTCAATCGTATTAAACCCCGCTGTTCGTGGTGTCGTTGCACCAAATAGGGCGGTAACTACTTTCCCAAATCCGTTGTGTTCAGCTAAGGTGTTGTTGTATTCAAGAAAGTAGAAAACAACAAAAGCCACCAATGAAATAGAAAGTGTTGTAATTAAAGTAATTCGACTGTTTAAGCTCAATACCCAAGGTCTGTATTTGCTGGTGTGTAGAAAAAATAATGTTATTGATTTGTATTTCATGTATTTAAGTATGTTTACTACTATTGGAAAACCCAAACCTCCAAGTACAAATGTGAAAACAATAACCAATTGAAGGTAATAGTTGAATCTAAAGCTTTCCTCGTACAAACTGTTGGTAAGTGTTGAAAAACCTGCATTGCAAAATGCCGAAATTGAATGAAAAGCAGAAAAGAAAAGCTGGTCAGATTGCGAAGTAAAGTTGCTTGAATCGATACTTGTGTAAATTAATATTCCTGCAAATAGTTCTATTCCAAAAGTAATGAGTATGATGTATTTTAAAGTCGAAAATACTTCGCCTAATTTCTTTGCACTTGTCATGTCACTCAAGGTAAGTTGGTTTTCGTATGATGCTCCACCTTTAAAAAAGTAACTAAAATAACTCGCAAAAGTTAAAATTCCCAAGCCACCGACTTGTATCAAAACCATTATGATAGTTTGTCCGAACAATGTAAAATGAGAGCCTGTGTCCACTACGACTAATCCAGTAACACAAACAGCACTTGTTGAAGTAAATAATGCGTTTAAATACGAAATTCCGTTATAAGTTGCATTGGGTAAAATCAGTAATAGTGAGCCTATAAGTATGATAACCAAAAAACTCAGAATGAAAAGTTGGGCAGGATTTAGAAAAGTCCTTTTGAAATTTATTTTGAGTTCTGAAAATTCTCGTATGAACGTGAATAGCACCGCAATTTTTACCCAAATGGGGTTTTCAAGTATCAAGTCTGTTTCAAACGACATACCAACAAACAGATACAAATAATACAGCCAAAGTGTAAAAACAATTGATATAAGGTCAAATACAAATGCTTTTCTTCTAAATAATATTCTGTCTTGAAAGTATCGGGAAAAAGTTGAAATTATACCAATTCCTAGTACAAAAAAGTAAAAACTATATAAAAGTTGTTGAGAAAACTCGTTTTGATAAAATCCAAAATCTGATATAATAGCAATTAATCCTATTAGGCTAATCCAAAATGCGATTCTATGATGTAGTTTTAAACCTAATTTCATTTTCCAAAATTCTGCATTTTATTTGAGTTGTATAATGTTTGCTCAGTCGTTTTTTTTTAGCTTGTGCACACAACAATAGTTTGTCTAAAAAACATCCATTAATTCATCAAAAATAGATAAAAAATGGCATAGGCAGGAATTGCTGTAATAATGTTTATAACCAACGTGTTAATTTTTTGTTTTTCAGAAAATAATATTTTTTTTTATGGAGGCAACAACCTCAACTTTTATCCTATCAGGATCTTCAAAAAAAACAGCATAATAATTTTCTCCTCCTGCAAAAGGATGTTTTTCTGAATAAAGGATAGTGAAATCTCGTTCTTTTAATTCGTTGGTTAGATTGTCAACAAATTGATTTGAATCGCAATGAAATGCTAAATGATTTAAACCCGTATTTTTTCTATGATAGGTGGAAACTAAATGTTCTTTTTCAGTTTGAACAAATACGATATATGTTTCTCTTAACTTAAAACTAATTCCTTTTTCCCATTGTTGGTGAATTTTATAGGAAAATTTTTCAGTAAGAAACCATTCCCAAAATTCAATAGATTTTTTTAAGTCGGAAACATAAATCTCAATGTGATGAAGGCTTCCATTCATAAATAAAGCGATTATGCCAACACTTTATTAAGTTGCTCGTCAGATAACATATTTTTTACTATACTTATTATTGCTGCTTTATCAAAGCCACATTCGGCATATAATTCGGTTTGGGAGCCATGGTCAACAAACCTATCAGGAATTCCTAATCGTTTCACTTCTGCCTGATAGTTATTATCTGCCATAAATTCCAATACAGCACTTCCCATACCTCCCATGATAGAACCATTTTCTAAGGTAATTACTTTGGTAAATTTTCCGAAAACTTCATGCAAAAGCAATTCATCTATAGGTTTTACAAAACGCATGTCGTAATGAGCGATAGAAATTCCTTCGTTTTCTAATTCTTTGGCAGCTTCAATGGCATGATTTCCAATATCACCTATCGATAAAATGGCAATGTCTTCACCGTTTTTTAAACGCTGTCCTGTACCAATTTTAATGGTTTTAAAAGGAGTTTTCCAATTTACCATCGTTCCATTTCCTCGAGGATAACGAATGGAGAATGGTCCATGATTTTTTTCTTGGGCTGTAAACATTAAGTTTCTTAATTCCTCTTCATTAATGGGTGCAGAAACTATCATATTTGGAATGCACCTAAAATAAGCATAATCAAAAGCTCCATGATGTGTAGCTCCATCAGCTCCAACTAAACCACCTCTATCTAAACAAAAAACTACTTGTAAATTTTGCAAGGCGACATCATGTATCACTTGGTCGTAGGCACGTTGCATAAAAGAGGAGTAAATGTTGCAAAAGGGAATCAATCCTTGACTAGCCATTCCGGCAGAAAAAGTAACCGCATGTTGCTCAGCAATACCAACATCAAAAGCCCTATCGGGCATTGCGGTCATCATAATATTTAATGAGCAACCTGAGGGCATTGCGGGAGTAACACCAACAATTTTATCATTTTTTTCAGCTAATTCAACTATGGTATGCCCAAAAACATCTTGGTATCTTGGTGGTTGCGGACTGCTTGGAGCAATTTTAATAATTTCTCCAGTTTCTTTATTAAATAATCCTGGAGCATGCCATTGTGTTGTATTTCCTAGTTCCGCAGGTTCGTAGCCTTTTCCTTTTTCTGTAATGCAATGTAAAATTTTTGGACCAGGAATATCTTTTAAATCGCTTAATACTTTGGTTAAATAATTTACATCGTGTCCATCAATAGGACCGAAATACCTAAAGTTTAGGGATTCAAACAAGTTACTTTGTTTCAGTAGGGTTGATTTTATTCCATTCTCAATTTTTTGAGCAATGGCTTGTGCATTTGGACCAAATTTGCTAATTAAACCTAATAAATTCCATACTTCGTCTTTTACTTTGTTATAGGTTTGGGAAGTGGTAATGTCTGTTAAGTATTCTTTTAAAGCCCCAACATTAGGGTCTATTGACATACAATTGTCGTTTAAAACAACTAATAAATTAGTGTCTTCGCTACCACCATGGTTTAATCCTTCAAAAGCTAATCCAGCTGTCATAGAACCATCACCTATAATAGCTACATGCTGGCGTTTTTCATTTTTATGTCGAGAGGCAACAGCCATTCCTAATGCTGCCGAAATAGAAGTAGAGGAGTGTCCAACTGCAAATGTATCATATTCACTTTCAGTAGGTTTTGGAAATCCACTAATACCTTTATAAATTCTGTTTGTGTGAAAGTTTTTTCTCCTTCCAGTTAAAATCTTATGCCCGTAAGCTTGATGTCCAACGTCCCAAACCAATCTATCGTAAGGTGTGTTGAAAACGTAGTGCAAGGCAACGGTGAGTTCAACAACACCTAAACTGGCACCAAAATGCCCTCCTTTTTGAGAAACAACATCTACAATAAAATCTCTTAATTCCTGACAGAGTTGTGGGAGTTGGTCTTCGGTTATTTTTTCTCTTAAATCATTTGGGTAAATAATTTGTTCTAAAAGTTCACCTGTTTGATAATTCACTGACATCTATTTGAATTCAAAAAAAATAAAAAACAAATTTACGGCTTTTCATTTAGAAATTTATTCCAAATCTATTTTTTATAAACTTAAACTTGTGGATAATATAACTTACTTCCTAAGTGTGATACTTTGTTTTATTAAATGCTTAACACCATCAACACCAATAGCAACTCCTGATATATAGTAAGTTCCATCAGGAAGAATGTTGTTATTCATATCTCTTCCATCCCAAAAGCCGTCAATGGTGTTCCACTCAAAAATAGGCTTACCATTTTGGTTCATCACACTAACTTGAAAAGATTCAATGTTTTCTCCTTCAATTTTTAAGATGTCATTTTTTCCATCATTATTTGGAGTGAAAATAGTTGGTATTTCAGCCAAAGAAGATTTTATTGTTGATGTAACTTCTATTGTTGTTTCAAGCAATTGAGAGCTATTGTTGTTATCTTTTACTTCAAGTGATACTACGTAAATACCTGGTTTTAAAAAAGTATGATAAACATTTTGTTGATCTGAATTTTTAGTGCCATCATTAAAATCCCAACGGTATTTTACGGCATTACCTTCAGCAAAAAATTCAACATCTAAAGGAGCATCTCCTTTGGTTGTATTTGTTTTAAGTTCAACAGCCAATGGCTCAGGAGTTGTTGTTTTTGTTGTAGGTGTTGAAGACAAGGAAGTATTTTCATTGTTTTTAGTAGCTGCTGATGAAGATTTGGATATCACATCTTTATTTTCATTTACCGGGTTAATTTTATTGTCGGAAGAATTATTAGCTGCAACAACTATTTCTTTTTCAGCAGTTATTTTTTTAGTATTTTCTTCAATTATATTTATTTCTTTTTGAATTTCAGTATTTGGTTCTTGAATGTTAGTAGATTCAACAACAGTATTGATCTCAGAATTTGGAATTTGTGTTTCCAAAACAGCCATAGGCTCAATAATGTTGTTTTCATTTTCAATTATAGCATTTTCAGTTAAAGGTGTGTTAAAGTTATTATAAATCAAAACAGAAGAAACGACAACAACAGAAGAAATAATAATTGCAGAAGCAATTTTTAGTAAAGCACTTTTTGATGCAACGCTAGAAGCAGCAGCGGTATTTCCTACAGATGCACCAATAGATTGTTGAATGGTATTCCAAACAGAGGCATCAACATTTGCTTCATAATTTTCAAAAGTAGTTTTGAAAAGTTGGTCTATATTGTCTAATTCGTTTTTCACGTTAACTTATTTTTTCTTTTAGTAATATGTTTTGTAAATACACACGAGCTCTCGAATATTGTGATTTTGATGTACTTATTGTTATATTTAATTGTTCTGCAATTTCTTTATGTGAATAACCTTCAATGGCATATAAATTAAAAACGGTTCTAAATCCTGTAGGCATTTTTTGTATTATTGTTAATAAATCTTCTGCATTTAGTGCATCAAATCCATTTTCTTCATTATTATTTAGTTGAAAATCAATTTTTTCTAATTCTATACTTTCATTATTTCTTTTATTTTTTCTGATATTGTCTAACGCTGTATTCACTATTATTTTTCTAATCCATCCTTCTAATGCACCCTCAAAATTATATGTTTCCAATTTATTAAAAACTTTTATAAATCCGATTTGCAATACATCTTGGGCTTCTTCATAATCATAAGAATAACGTAAACAAACTCCCATCATTCGTTTAGAGTAATATTCGAACAATTGCTTTTGAGCAAATCCATCTTTTTCAAGACACCTCTTTACCAATTGCTCTTCACTCCATTTCATTTTTAGTGTAGATGTTTAAATGCGTTAAAAGGTTGCATTATCGTTAAATTCTTTAATTATAATTTTAAACTGTGAAAGTTTGAAAAATAAAGTTAAACAAAATTGAGTGGTTAGAAATATATATCTTTGCTTTTTTTAAGCATATGTCTAAATTATATATCATTCCAACTCCTATTGGTAATTTAAAAGACATGACTTTTAGAGCAATTGAGATTTTAAAAGATGTGGATTATATTTTAGCTGAAGACACCAGAACATCGTCTAAATTACTGAAACATTATGAAATAACGAATAAGTTGGTCGCTCATCATCAGCATAATGAACACAAGGCAATAGATAGAATTATTACCTCATTACAAGGAGGAGAATCTGTCGCTTTAATTTCTGATGCTGGGACACCTGCCATTTCTGACCCTGGCTTTTTGTTAGTGAGAGCTTGTTTGGACAATGATATTAAAGTTGAATGTTTACCAGGTGCAACGGCTTTTGTCCCAGCACTTGTTAATTCAGGGTTTCCTTGCGATAAATTTGTTTTTGAAGGATTTTTACCTCACAAAAAAGGAAGACAAACAAGGTTGAAATTATTACAAGAAGAAACTAGAACTATTATTTTTTATGAATCGCCTCATCGTTTATTAAAAACACTTTTTCAATTTAAAGAATATTTTGGAGAAGACCGTAGAATTTCTATTTCGAGAGAATTAACCAAAATTTATGAGGAAAATAAAAGAGGAACTGCTCAAGAGTTATTAGATTATTATTCAACTAATACGCTAAAAGGTGAAATAGTTATTGTTGTTGAGGGCACTCATTAAGAAACTTATTCACAATTCAAACTCTTTCAGAACTTATTATACTTGTGAAAATTAACATAAGAAGTCGTTTGTTAACAAATTCATAAACTAAAAGTAACTCTTTTAGTAGCAAATACGCTTATCTTTGTTGTAGAATTTAAAGTGATAACCTATAAGGATTCTCCTAAACCATTTTAAATTCAATCCTTATTTAAAATGTACTCTATTGTTTTAAAATGCAAAAAAGTAATATTTCTTTTTTCTTTATCATTTTTAATAACACAAAATTTTTATAGTCAGTGTTTTGAAATAGAAAGTATTTTGGTTGATGCTTGCGGCTCTGTTGAGGGTGAAAACGAAATGGTTCGTTTTAGTGTTGGAAACACAGCCTTAAACACAGCTAATTTGAATGTTTCTTGGGCAAACACAGTAAATCCTTGGTTGGGTATTTGTCAAAATGCAACAACGGCAAACGCTGTAACTGCTTTAAACACAACAATATTAGGTTG
>PHDR01000428.1 GCA_002841035.1 Bacteroidetes bacterium HGW-Bacteroidetes-12
TATTCGGGCGAAGTTTTGGTGAGCCATACTTGGGCTGATATCGGGATATTGATGAAAGCAAGGCTTTGGGCTATGGCATTTCATCAAGGAGAATTTGGCTTGTGGAATTGGTATCTGATGATTTTTGTTGCTACAGGGTTACTTTTTCTGAGCGTATCTGCTATTCTCTCCTATTTTTTTAGAAAACAGCCTAAAACTATTGGTGTACCGAAAGTTCCAGATAATCTCTCGCCAAGTATTATACTTATCATTATCATGGTAATGTTAGGGATTTTGCTACCATTATTTGGATTAAGTGTAGCGATTTTATTTCTCCTAAGCAAGTTGAAACAAAAAATATATTTTCAGACTTGGTGACTAATCTAAACGGCATACAACATTGTATAAGCGTAATGCGGGCTAAACTGCCAAAATTAAGCGTTATAGCTCCTAATAAGCTTTGTGGAGGTGGACAGTGAATCACTCCGAAATCCCGCACTACGCTTATACTTGACCGTTGTACACAATTCCCCACACAAGAAAAACCTGTTAATTTCTTGAGCTAACGACAGAAGAAAAAGAGGAAAAAAGTGAATGGAAATGGATAAATTTAAAAAATATAACTAATTGATAATCAATAACTAAATTAAACGTTAGTCAGAATTTATGAAATACCTGATTTACACCATTATAATTCTTTTTTCAATTAAAACGAATGGACAAAACTCGACTGAAAAAAAACAGTTTAGAATTGACTTATTGACTATTGAAAAGACCACTAAAGACACTTTAATTGGTTCAATAATCGAAGTGTTTTCTGGTAAAAAAAGAATAGAAACTGATATTACGGATTTTGACGGAATTAGTATATTTTATCTAAACTCAAAAAATATTATAAACAATAAAATTCTAATAAAAATTCACGGAATGAAATGCTCTGTGTTTGAAAAGGAATACGAACTGACTGATGATTTAAATGCTAAGATTTATCTTGAATATGGGAAATCGGAATACACTAATCCGAATCAATTAAGTGAGATGTATAAAAAATTGAATATAAAACCAAAACCGCAATACGAATAGAATAAAAACTGTGTACAACACCGTATAAAATTAATTGCTAGTTCTAGCTTACTTACGAAAATCCTAACGTATTTTCTATTCGGTTTTTATTTGCTAAATTAGGTGCTTAAACACACCACTAATCATACACATCAACGTTGACAGACACAGCTAAAAAACACTGCTGAATTGAAAAACATCTAACCGAATTACTTTCAAGAGATGCCAACCGTGACGGAACAAGTTTAAAATTTGAATTTGAAGTAAAAGACGGTGAATGGCATCACAAAAGCGAAAGCTCCAAGGGCAATCCTATTCACGAAATCTGGTCTCTATATAAAGAAGCCTTTCAAAAGGAATGGAAATTCAGGACTCAATGACGATAATCATGTTTTACCGCCATCCTCACTATCGAACTCGGGTAGTCGCTCAACAAAATTACCATCGGCATCAAAGTGTTTTAGAAATTCATCTTCATTTTCGTT
>PHDR01000057.1 GCA_002841035.1 Bacteroidetes bacterium HGW-Bacteroidetes-12
AAGAAAACTGACCAAGCCACTATAAAATATTTAGCTGGTTGAAAACCCTTTTTATAAATAATTATCGGAGTGATTAACATATATAAAAAAACAATCCCTGAATTTAATTGAATAATAATCTGACTCAAATCAAATGCATCAAATAACGATATAACAATAGAAAATAAATATGGAAACGCTAACACCGTAGCAATTGCATTTAATTTTTTATAATATTCTTTTGTTTTTAAAAAAACATTCATGAAGAACATACCCGTTATTCCTGATAAAGAAGGTAATACAATTAAACTATATTTAGTTATAAGAGGATTATTAAACCATAAATATTGAAAAGTATAACCCTGTAAACTTGTTTGAGTAAGTAAAATACAAATTATATAAACAACATAATATAAATAACTTTTATCCCGTACAGAAAAATAAATAAACAAATTATAAATGGGCAATGCCTGAATTTCTTTATTCGATTTTGCTTCCTCTAAAATGGCAATTGCTTTTGGCTTGTCGGTTGCTTGATAATTAATAACCAACGAATTATAATAGTAGAATAAGTATTTGTTATAGAATAAATTGTTAAATTCACGCATCGCTTGGTGTAATTTTTCGGTGTATTGTAAGGACTCTTCAATTTTTTCATTTTTAAACAACGAATTAACCAAATAAGTAATCATCTGCAACTTTGTTTCGTGGGTTGATTTTGTAAATAATTTATCTTTAATGAATTGATGGTATGTTTTTTTTAGATATGTTTCGAGCAGCACAAAATTATGTTGTTGCAGTAAAATTTTACTAAGCGAATGATACACTTTAAATTGAAGTTGTTTGCTCTTTTTTAGTTCCTTATCTTCAACTAAGGCATATAAACCATCTTCAAGCATCTTGGTTGATTCATTACTATCATAATTTTGAGTAGTTTTTATTTTATAGGTTAATGTGGCTAAAACATCATCTATTTGCTGTATTGTGTTAAGCAAAATTCTATTTCCCTTTCGTTTTTCAATAAACGGAGAAGGATTAAATTTTACGGTTTCTATGGAAAGATTTATCAAATCATTGTAAACAATATCCAACAAGTCAAAAAATTCATTTTTTATGGCTCTTTTTTCGGCTTCAAGCAAATATTCAAAAGTGAGTTGAAAAGATGCTTTCTTATTAAATATTTTAGCCAATAAAAAATAGTTTATTGTGGTTAAATAATCATCTGAATTATGATGAAAAAACAGCAAACTCTTATTCATATCATGCTGCAGCCTGTTTTTTAGTCGATAGAAAGCATTTTTATCTTTGTTATAATATTTTTTCACAAAAACAGCTTCTTCAAGAGCGTTTGTATCATTTTTTCTAACGTAATCAAACAAAGCAACATCTTTTCTTTGTTCATTATTGTTTGTTCTTTTTAATAAAATTTTAAAATTTCGACATTCTTCTTTTGATAATGTTTCGATAATTTTATATACGTGATTCATAATTTAAACGAGTAAGATTTTTGTAAAATTAATTATTATACCTTTAAAAGTTGTTTAACTTAGCTTAAAATTTAACGCTATGAAAAATTTATTCCTTTCTCTTATTTGTTTTTTCGGTTTAATTTCAGCCAACAAGGCACAATTAACGATAGATTCTTTATCTACCTACCAAAGCATTTCTAATGATACTGTTCCACTTGGAAGTAATTTGATTTTTAGTGCAAATATAGTTTATATAGATACCACTCCATTTACAGGAACTGTTTATTTACTATGCGGAATAGATAGCTCAGGAGGTTTAATTTCGGTTGACACAGTTGGTTCTTTGTTTGTAACTAACGCAACATTAAATGATTCAATTATAATTTTTGCTAATGATACTGTTTTGCAGCAAAACGGATATAGAATTGGAGGAAACATTGTTGTGGTTTGGCCCATAGCAAATGGATTATTAACTTTAGATACTTTTTCAGCATTAATTTATGTAACCCCACTACTAACAAGTATTAATGAAAACAAAGTATTGCATAATCAATTTAGTATTTATCCAAATCCAACTCATAATTTTATTACAATCAAAAATTCTTCGCCAAATAAAACTGTTAAACACGTAAGAATTTTTGGAATTGATGGTTCGTTACAATACCAATCTAACTACACGTCCAATATTGATATAACCAACTTTTCAACAGGAATTTACTTCTTAGAGTTAGAATTAGATTCTAACGAAGTTCTTACTTATAAAATTTTAAAAAAATAGAACTTTATCTATACTAAAAAAAAGCAATTCAATTTATTGTATTTCGCTTTCAGCTTCTAAAAACTTTCAGCCACGAATTATACAGATTCACACAGATTAATCCGTGCTAACCTTGAAATCTGTGGCAAAAAATATGTATTCCAACCGTGCAGACTTTCAGTCTACCAACCAAACCTATGGACTTCAAGCCCATAGTGGTTTAGTTTTTAATAGATGGAAAAAGCAATTTCTACACCTCTTTCTATTCCCATTCACTTTTCACTCCAATTCCCTATCATTCCTTCAAATTCTTGTTTTCGTTCTTCTCCCAATTCCATATCAATATCCATAAATTTAAAATAGAGTGTTTCAAGTTGTTGCTTGTCCATTAGATTTTCGGCAAGTACAAATAATTCGTCATTTTCTGCTGCAATGTGATCGAGCAAATCACCGATGTATTGTTTTAAAACTTTATATGAACGAGCATAATCACCCTCATTAACTGATTCTATTATTTCAGCAGCATACGCTCTAAAATCTTCGTGGTGAGTTTCAAATTCATCAATAATTTCTTGCAAAACAAAATCTGGATGGTCTTTTATTGCTGGGAATAAAACATCTTCTTCTTTTCTGTGATGATAACCATCAGCATACTCACGAAAAAATTCAACCAATTTTTTTACTTTTTCGGCATATTGTATGGCATTCTGTTCCCAAGTGTTTGCCAAGTTATTAATTATTTTTTCTGTTTTTACAATAACATCATGTTCATTGTACATTACTGATAGAGGATTGTGTTCCATTTTCTTATGATTTAGCCCCACCCCGACCCTCCCCGAAGGGGAGGGAGAAGGTATGATTGGAATTAATATTTAATATTATTATTTTTCAAATTTATTTTAATGGTCAATTTTTTTGGCTTAGAGCGATGGTAAGTCCTCCTTCGGAGGATTTAGGAGGCTGAAACTTTTATCCAAATAAACGCCAATCATTTCTCGTCTGTATTTACGAGAATACATATCATTATCAACAGCTCTGGAAGCCTTAATAGCTTGTTTAACTAATATTGCTTTATCACCATTAATAGTTGCTTCCACTACAACAGGTTTTGGGTCAACGCCCGAAAGAGCAATTTTTAGTTTTCCGTTTTTATCGATAGCAACAGCTGAAGTTAATGAGGTAAATTCTAGACTTTCGCGTTCTCTAAGTTTGAAAAATGCTGTTTTAAATCCTCGATTAAGCGGCAATAAAATAGCAGTTACTATGGCTGTTTCAGATAAATTTCGTGGTTTTACGCCATCTCCAGAGTAGATGTTTTCAAGTGGTTGTTGATGTTTGCCATTTTCATCAAGATATTCAATTTCCGCATCCATTGCAATTAGGGCAGGAGCAGTATCAGAAACCAATTCCGAAAAACAAGCATTTTTACCTTGAGTTGCAATACAAATGTCTCCTTCACATTTTAAACAATAGCCAACGGATTCTCTCCACCATTCCGACTGATTGTAATACAAACACCGATTTTCGCACAATACATTTCCTCCAATAGTAGCTGTTTTTCTAATTAAAGGAGAGCCTACCGAAAGAGCAGCTTCTATCAACATCGGAAATTCTTGTTTGATGATTGTATTAAATTTTAGTTCTTCCAAAATTTCTAAAGCACCGATACGTAAAAAGTCGCCTTGTTTTGAAATACCTTTCAATTCAGTTATTTTGGTGATGTCGATTAAACAACCAGAGGTTTCGTTGCCTTGAAATTTATTTACCATCACATCGGTTCCACCAGCCAAATATTTAAAATTTCCCAAATTAGAATAAGCATGTTTTATTGCTTCATCTATTGAATCAGCTATAATATATTTTTTTTCTGCTATCATTTTTTTTATAAGTATAAAGTTTGTAAAGTTCTTAAAGTTGAAAGTATTGTCATGAGAGACCTTTTAACTTTCTACTTTATGAACTTTTAACTGTTTCAAATGTTTCAACACTTCTTCCGAATTAATTGGTAAAGAAGTTATCCTCACTCCAACTGCATCATAAATTGCATTAGCTATGGCCGGAATTACCGGGTGAATAGCTCCTTCGCCACATTCTTTTGCTCCAAATGGTCCTTCGGGGTCGATGGTTTCAATAATGTTGGTGTGGATAGGAGGAGTGTCTTTACTGGTTGGAATTTTATAATCTACCAAGTTGCTGTTTACCAATAAGCCATTATAATATTTCATTTGCTCACTCAATGCTTGCCCCATACCCATGTGCCACGAACCTTCCAACTGACCTTCAACGGCTAACGGATTCAATGCTTTTCCGGCATCGTGAGCTCCCCAAATATCGAGTACTTTTACATGACCGGTTGCTACATCTACTTTTACTTCGGTAATTACTGCTCCAAAACTATAAGAAGGACTTAATCCTGCCCCGGCACCTTTAAAATCTCCACCTAATTTTGGAGAATTGTAAGCACCTGTGCTGTTTAAAGCACCAACTTTTCGAGTAGCATTTTCAATAGCTTCTATCCAAGATAAGTTTAATTTTCCATCATTAGTGAATACTTTTTCGTGTTCAAAATTGATTTCAGTTTTATCAATGTTGTGCAGTGAAGAAACAGCATTTAATATCTGTTCTTTTAAATTTTCGGCAGCCATTTTTGCTGCATTTCCAGCCATAAAAGTAACTCGGCTCGAATAACTTCCTAAATCAATTGGTGTTAACATGGTGTCGGCAGCTACTACAAAAATATTATCTAAACTTAGTCCTAACACTTCTGCAACAATGATGGCTAACATGGTATCGCTACCTTGCCCAATATCGCTGGCTCCAGAGGTTACCAAAACTCGTCCGTCTAAATCTACTTTTAAGTGAACGACCGATTGCGGATATTCGTTCCAATGTATGGGCAATGCACTTCCGCTGATAAAGAATCCGCAAGCAACGCCAATTCCATGTCCTTTAGGAAGTTTTTTATATTTTTCTTTCCATTTAGACAATTCCATTACTTTTTTCAGCGATTCAACACTTCCGTTTGATGTAATTCGGTACTGTCCAACAGTTAATGAATTTTCATCTAAAAAGTTTTTTAAACGCAACTCACAAGGATCCATTTTAACCTCTTCGGCTAATCGGTCAATAATAGTTTCAACAGCATAACGAGAATTTACAGCACCATGCCCACGCATGGCACCACATTGCGGTTTGTTGGTGTAAACCCTACGGGTTCTAAATCCAAAGTTATCAATTTTGTATGGAGCCTGTAAAAGTACGCCATTGTAGTAAGAAGTAACCACACCAAAACTTCCGTAAGCTCCACCATCAATAATAATATCGGCATCGAGTGCTTGAAACTTTCCGTCTTTACTAATACCCATTTCAACACTTAATTTTGTTGGATGACGACCGTGGTTAGATAGAAATACTTCTTCTCTATTAAAACGTACACGAACGGGTTTTCCTAAAACACGAGAAGCATGAGAGATTATCATTTCGTGAGGAAAAGGATCAGATTTTCCTCCAAATCCACCACCAACGTATGGTTTGATTACTCTAACTCGATTCATAGGCACTTCCATAACCTTGGCTAAAAAGCGATGCAAATAATGTGGTACTTGCGTAGCAGTAATAATGGTTAATCCATTTTCGTCCCACCAAGCTGTGGCGGCATGAGGTTCGGTAAACCCATGATTAATACCTTGAAAGTTGAAATTTTCTTTTATCTTAAAGTCTGCTTGTGCTAAACCTTCTTGTTGGTTTCCGAATCGCAATTCTGCTTTTTTGTGGATGTTGTTGTTAAACTTAACGTGGGCATGAATTTTTTCGTTTTCACCAATATCTTCGCATGATTCCTCCATATCAAAAAATGGTTTTAATGGAGTATAGTCAACTTTAATTTGCTCGCAAGCATATTGAGCAATGGCTTCGGTGTCGGCAACAACAGCAGCAACAATCTCACCGATGTAACGTGTTTTT
Organism: Bacteroidetes bacterium HGW-Bacteroidetes-12; assembly: GCA_002841035.1. Taxonomy (GTDB): domain Bacteria; phylum Bacteroidota; class Bacteroidia; order Flavobacteriales_E; family Vicingaceae; genus BRH-c54. The sequence continues at coordinate 6,169 of PHDR01000057.1, forward strand.
TCAACTGCCATAGCGGTTTCATCTTGCGAAATGGGTAAAACACCAAATTTTACAGGCAACTCTTTTCCTGTAACAACTAATCGAACACCTTGGATTTCTTTTGCTTTTGAAGTATCGATGTTGTTGATTTTGGCGTGAGCATATGTACTGCGTAAAAATTTACAGACAAGAGCGTTTTTAATTTTAATATCATCAGCATAATCGGCAGTTCCCTGCACTTTTTTGTTTGCTTCTATGTAAGGACGACCTTGCCCGACCCGAGCCCACCCCGACCCTCCCGAAGGGAGGGAGTTAGCAGCTACGTGCTCTCCCCCTTCGGGGGAGCTGGAGTGGGCTTTTACATAGGATTCCACCGCTTCAATTATTTTTTTATACCCAGTACATCTACATAAATTACCAGATAAAGCTTCTTTAATTTCGTCAGTAGTTGGGTGTGGGTTTTCTTTCAAGAAATCGAGTGTAGTCATTATCATTCCAGGCGTGCAGTAACCACATTGAATGGCTCCTTTCTCTACAAATTTTTCTTGAAGTTGGTGCAATTTGTTTTGGTCAGCAACACCTTCAATGGTGGTAATAATGCTTCCATCTACTCTTAATGCTGGAGTAATACAACTTTGAACTGCTTTTCCATCTACAAAAACAGTACATGCCCCACAGCTGGCTTGTTCGCAGCCCAATTTGGTTCCAGTAAGGTTTATTTTTTCTCGAAGAACATGAGCTAGGGTTTCGTGTGGTTCAACTAAAACTTGATGTTCTTGATGGTTTACGGTTAGTTTTATGATTTGCATAGTAATGAATTTTAACCCTCCAATATTTGATAATGTCGAAGACTCGTAAAATTCAATAAATAGAACTTAAATTAAAATGATATTCATCACGTTTTTTTGGAAAAAAGAGGAACTAATTCCCTAACTCCAATTGGTTTTTAACTAAATTGAAATAATAATTTTTATTGGTTACCAATTGTTGATGATTTCCGTTTTCTACTATTTTACCATCTTTTAAAACGATGATTTGGTCGGCATTTTTAACTGTGCTTAGTCGATGAGCAATTATCACAACTGTTTTGCCTTTAAAAAAAGTTTGCAGGTTATCATGAATTATTTTTTCGTTTTCGGCATCTAAGGCACTGGTGGCTTCGTCTAAAAAAATATAGTGTGGGTTTTTATATACCGCACGAGCAATTAGAATTCTTTGTTTTTGACCACCAGAAATACCATTACCCGAAGCTCCAATTTTGGTGTTGAATTTTAATGGTAATTGTTCAATAAAATCAGTAATGTTAGTTATTTTAACCGCTTCTTTGAGTTTTTGTGAGTTAATTTGCACCTCTCCAGTGGCAATATTACGTTCAATAGAATCGGAGAAAATAAAGCCATCTTGCATCACTACTCCACAATTTTCTCTTAAACTTTTTGGTGAAATTTCGATTGTATTTACACCATTGTAAGAAATATTTCCATGTGTTGGAGCGTAGAACTTTAATAAAAGCTTCATTAGCGTAGTTTTTCCACTTCCACTAGCTCCAACAATGGCAGTTACTTTACCTTCAGGAATAAAGAAACTGATGTCGTTTAAAACAAAAGGTGATTTTGGTCCTTCGTACTGAAAACTTACATTATCAAAACGTATTCCATTGGTTTCAGATAAATTGTTACTTTCTAATTGTAGCGGTTGCAAGGTTTTTTCTTCTTCAATGGGATGATTTTGTACTTCGTTTAATCGCTCTAAACTTAGTTTTGCATCTTGTAAAGAACGAAAGAAACTAACCAACTGATTAACTGGCGAATTTAACTCTCCAATAATGTAAGAAACGGCTAATAATTCACCTAAGGTCATTTTGCCTTTAACAACAAATGTGGCGGCTAAAAAGGTGACTAAAATATTTTTAATTTGATTTAGAAATTCAAATCCAGATAGTTGAAATTGGTCGAGTTTTAATATTCTGATGTTTATTTTAAACAATTTTTGTTGAATATTTTCCCATTCGTTACGTTTAAAATCTTCGAATTGATTGAGTTTCATTTCGGTTACACCATTAATTATTTCGTAAATGGATTCTTGATTTTCGCTACGTTGTTGAAATTTGTAATAATCTAATATTTTACGTTTTTTGAGCCAATAAAACGACCAGCCAACTGAGCAAACAGTTAAAAGTGAATAAACTAGCAATATACTATAATCGTAATACCATAACACACCAAAAAAAACAGAAAAGGTAATGATAGAGAAAAAAGTCATCAAGCTCTGAGAAGTTAAAAATTCTTCAATTCGTTCATTATCTTGGATACGTTGGTTAAAATCGCCCATTAGTTTGGTATCGAAAAACTTGATGGGAAGTTGAAGTAATTTTTTTAGAAAATCAGAAATAATGGTAATGCTTAATTTTGTTCCTACATAAAGCATTAACCAATTTCTAATTACATTTATAGTTATAGCTCCTAAAAACACTCCTAATTGAGCTAAAAGAAGAATCGAAATAATATTTAGGTTTTTGGCATTTACACCTTTATCAATTAAGTTTTGAGTTAGAAAAGGAAAGATCAACGTTAACCCACTACCTAACAATAGCAATAGAAACATAGCTATTAACTGTTTTTTGTAAGGAGTTAAATAACTAAGCAGGTATTTTAAGGTTAGTTGTTGTTCTTTTGGTGGGTTTTGTTGATAAAATTCATCCGTTGGATTTAGGAATATAGCCACACCTTTATCGTTATCCGAAAGCCAAGCATTTTTAAAATTTTGTTCGTTTAAGGAAATGATACCATGACCTGGGTCGGCAATTTTAAAAGTATATTTTTTAGTAAATGGGTTTTTCGTTATTTTTTGTAGTACCACAAAGTGGTTTTGATTCCAATGTAAAATACTTGGAAGAAGTTCTTTTTGTTCAATTAATTTGGAAGTCGTTAATTTAGCGGTTAAGGTTTCTAAACCTATTTGATGGGCTGCTTCGTTTATCCCCAAAACGGAAACACCCTCACGAGTAACAAAAGTTTTATCTCTAAAATATTGTAACGAATAATTTTTGCCGTAACAACTTGATATCATTGCCAAACAAGCCGAACCACAATCCATTTGGTCGTGTTGGGGAGTAAATTTAAGTTGTTTTTTTGCCATGGTTATTTTGTTTCTCGCAGATGTCGATTTCGGTGTCATTCTGAACAAAATTTTACTCACGCCTTTTGCGTGGTGTAAAATGCAGTGAAGAATCTGTTTTTTTACATTAGTAACCTGTGTATTATAATAGTAATTCGGATACTATATAGATTCTTCACTTCATTTTACTAAACTTCGTGCCTCAGTTTGTAAAATATCGTTCAGAATGACACCAATACCGAATATTCACATCTACACATCAATAAATTGTTACATTTTAAAATTGGCTACGTTTTTAATTTCTTTTTTAATGATAATTGGCGAACCTTTTACAGTAAATGAAGCATAATTTTCAAGTATCAAAGAAAGTTTTCCTGATGTATTTATTTTACCGTTAGCACCATTTTTAGCTACTAAATATAGCTCATCAATATTGAAGGTTGAAAAATCCAAATCAGCAGCGTTTTTAATATCAATTTCACCTTTTTTTGATTGCCCCGAAATAGTAACATCAGCTGAGTTTACTGAATTTAGTTTTAAATTATCGCAAGTGATGTTTAATTGAACATTTGCATCATTTTCAACATTAATTTCACTTGTTTTTGATTGCACGTCAAGCGTTACATCAGCAGAATTAACAGTGGTTAATTTAAGTTTATCGCAAATTACGTAAAGTTTTACGCTTGCCGTGTTACGTGTTTCGATGAGCAGATTGGAACTGTTTAATGAATTGCTGCAAGCAACACTACCCATGTTTAACAAGTTGAGTTGACTCAGGTTGGTAAAGGTAATTTTCAGGTATATTTGTTTGTTTTTTAGTTTTTTGTCTTTTGTTTGTTTTTTGTTAATGATTAACTTACCATTAACCACACTAATTTCCAATAAATGCTGATACTCTTGTCCTTTGGTAATTTCTATTTTTTGTGTTGTACCTTGTTCTAAAATTACTTTGTCAATAGATTTAACTTCAAGTTGAGTGTAGGGCGTTTCTTGTTGTAAAATGATTGGTTCTTCAACTATTTGCTCACTTTCTTGCGAACTTAAACAAGAAAAATTTAATAAAATCATAATGATTGCGATGATGGTTGGTTTGTTCATGGTTTTTGGTTTGGAGATTTTTTATATTAAAAGAATTAAACAGCAACTTGTTCCATAGATTCGATAAAATGCCTTTTCACATCTTCTTTCTTTCTTGTTTCGTCATAATTATACATACAATAATCTTTACCATTACTTTCAATTGCAACTTGTGAACACCCTGCACCACATAATGGTAAAATTGCACATTCTTGACAAGGTTTGTTATTTAATTTTGCTCCCATACGTTTTTGATTTTTCTCAAACCAATTGATTTGACCATCTTCTAATAAAACGCCTTCACTATTTTGTTTTGTAAAATCTCTGGCAGTACACTTAAATACATCACCATTGTAGTTTATTAAGGCTTCATTTTTTTTATCGGCATAACAAGAATTATATATGTTTAAACCTTTCATACTAACTACTTTAAAACCATTTTTTCTAAA
>PHDR01000058.1 GCA_002841035.1 Bacteroidetes bacterium HGW-Bacteroidetes-12
CACTGCTGGTGCTAATGCAACTATTACTGCTGCTGGTCCGTTCTGTGAAAATGACCCTGCCATCACATTAACTGCTGCTGACCCAGGTGGAACTTGGACAGGAACGGGTATTACCAATGGTGCTACTGGTACTTTTGACCCTGCTGTTGCTGGAGCTGGTAGCCATACCATAACTTATACCATAACTGGGTCTTGTGGCGATGTTGACACCGAAACGATTGTTGTTAATGCTCTTGATAATGCTGCTTTCTCTTATGCTTCTGCTTCTTTTTGCTTAACAGACCCTAATCCACAACCAACAATTACTGGATTAGCTGGAGGTTCTTTCTCTATTAATAATGGAGGAACTATTACCACTACTACTGGTGAAATTAACATTGCTGCTAGCGGTGCTGGAAGTTATACTGTTACTTATACAACTAATGGTGCTTGCCCAAATTCAACTACTTTTAATTTAATTATAAATAACTGTACATTACCCTTGCCTATAGCTAATTTTACAGCAACACAAACCAATATCTGTGAAGGCGATTGTATCAACTTTACTGATTTAAGCACTTCTTCTGCTGGAGGAATTACAGCATGGTCGTGGACATTTACAGGATCTTCTACACCTAGCTCAACACAACAAAACCCAACAAACATTTGCTATCCAACAGCTGGAACGTACAGTGTTTCTTTGATTGTTACTGATGCTAACGGTGTAGATGACACCACTTTTGTAAACTACATCAATGTAACAAGTTGTACGTTGCCTCAAGCAAGTTTCACTATTTCAGACGATGAAATTTGTGCAGAAAATTGCATTAATTTCACTGATATGAGTATTGGTGCTACAAGTTGGCTATGGACATTTAATGGGGGAAATCCTTCATCTTCAGTCTCTCAAAACCCTACAAATATTTGTTTTGAAAATGATGGTACATACACCATAGAGCTTATCGTTGCAAACCAGTTTGGTGCCGATACAATTACACAAACTATAACAGTTCATCCAAATCCAATAATTAATGCTGGAAGTGATGTTGTAATTGATTTAGGAGATAACACTAACCTAAACGCAACAGGTTCAAATGGAAATATTAATTGGACTCCTCCAACTTGGTTAAGCTGTCCTACTTGTCCATCTACTACAAGTACTCCTGATGAAACCATCACTTACACCGTTATTGTTGTTGATAGCAATGGATGTACAGCCTCCGACCAAGTAACTGTTTTTGTCGAATTTGAAAATGTGATTTGGGTGCCTAATATATTCTCTCCAAATGGAGACGGCAACAATGATATTCTCTATGTTCGAGGAAAAGGCGTTGCTCAACTCAACTTTTTTGTGTATGACAGATGGGGAGAAAAAGTGTTTGAAACAACCAACTTAGACCAAGGTTGGGATGGAAAATTCAGAGGAAAAGAAATGAATAAAGCTGTTTTTGTCTATTATCTTGAAGCTACTTTTATTGATGGAAGTAAAGTAACAAAAAAAGGTGACGTAACTTTAATTAGATAATCTGAGTAATTATAAATCTAACGAAAAGATATAATTTAAACTAAAAAACAACTATAATGAAACCAATGCTAAAAACACTATTAATTGCTACTGCACTAATTTTTAACTTTCAATTTTTAACTTTCAACTGTGTTGCTCAAGACATTCATTTTACCATGTATGATGCAATGATAATTACCACAAATCCAGCCGCAACAGGTGTTTTTAATGGAGATTTTAGAGGGGCCATGAACTACAGAAGTCAATGGGGAAGTATTAGCAACCCATATAAAACCTATTCCGTAATGTTAGACGGAAGTCTTTTTAAAAATAAATGGAAAAATGGTTACTTAGGTGTTGGGTTAAATGCTTTTAAGGATGTTGCTGGTACAACAAACTTTGGAACTACAAAAATTAACCTTTCTCTATCAAGTATTTTGTTCTTAGATAATAAAAATTCTGCTTCAGTTGGTTTGATGGGTTCTTGGGCTCAAAACAGCATGAATCCTGATAAACTTGAATGGGATTCTCAGTTTAATGGTCAAAGCTTTAATCCTTCATTGAGTTCTAATGAACTTTTTACTTTTGAGAATCAAAATTATTTTGATTTTTCTGCTGGTGCTTTGTGGGCTTATGGAACAGGTGCAAAAACATTAAGTTCTCAAGATGAATTTAATGTAAAAGCTGGTTTAGCATTTTATCATGTAACCCGACCTGATCAAAAAATAGAATTTGGTGAAATTGATAAATTATACTCTAAGTGGGCTTTTCATGCTGAATCACACATTGGACTTTCAAATACTAAACTTGCATTACGTCCAAAAATTGTTGCTTATATGCAAGGTCCTGCTCGTCAAATCAATGCTGGATTTTTAATTCGTTATCGTCTTAAAGAAGAATCAAAATACACTGGTTTCTTTAAAGAAGCTGCCATATCTATTGGTTCGTATTACAGAGTTGGCGATGCTTTTGCTCCAACAATTGAATTGGAAGTTGCTAGTTTTGCTCTTGGGGTTGCTTACGATTTCAACACATCTGGGTTAACTGCTGCAACAAATGGAAATGGTGGTCCTGAAATTTTTATTCGTTTTATCAATCCAAATCCATTTGCTGCTGGAAAAGGAACTAAAAGTAGTGCGAGATTTAGATAATAGTTTTAACTATCAACTATCTATTTTAAAAGAGCTTGATAACTATCAGGCTCTTTTTGTTTAAATTTTATGGAATTTTAAGGTTATTTGCATCATCTATTCAAAATTCTTTATGAGATATTTCATCTTTTCGCTTTTCATTTTTTTATCAATAACCTCTTTTGGGCAAAAAAATATTTTTGTTCGAGGTATTGTCATTGATAATGAAACAAAATTACCTATTGCTCTTGCACACATTAAAATTCACAATCAAAACATCATTACAAAAACGAATGAACAAGGTGCTTTTAAAATGTATTTTTATGCTCAAAAGAGAACCACTTTAGTAATTTCTCACACTAGTTATCAAACTACTTATGAAGTGGTAAATACTGAAAAAGACACACTTAATTTAACAATAAATCTTGAGAAAAAAACAATTGAGTTAACTACCTTTACTGTCGAAGACAATTCAAAACCAATTACTGTTTTTAAAAGTGCAAAAATTAACGTGTCCGATTATGAATTTCATAAAAACAACTTTGTTTTTATTGCTTACGAAAAAAACCCACTAAAAGACAGCAAAATCTATTTAGTTGATGAGCAGCAAACAATCTTAAACACACACTTCATTCCTTGCGAGCCAGTTGAACTTTACACCGACTATCTAGGGAATATCAACCTAATTTGTAAAAACGCTATATACAGAATTGATATTTCTAATCAAAATCAAATAACCTTATATAAATTGCCTTTAGAAGATTTCTATCAACTGGTGAAACCTGTGCTTGATACGTTGGATAAGACCATTATCTTCTCTGATTTTCTTCAACAGTTTCATCGTTTTAAATATTACGCTTTCAACACCGAAGACACTACCTTGTCCATCATAAAAGAAGTAGTTCATAAAGATATGGATTGGCAATATCAATATGAGTATTACAACCTCAACAATGCCGAAAAACAATTTGCCAAACGTATGGCTAAGAAATATAAAGGATATGACAAACATGATATTGCTGCTGTAATGACAGGCTTTGCAAATAATTTTATGTATGAAGAAGTGTATGCACCATTATTTATCATCAACGATACCATACATATTTTTGACCATTATGAAAATAAAATTATAAAGTTCATTTATGATACTGTTGAAACTTCTAGTGTAAAAATTGATTACCATATAAAACAAAATGGTAGCAAATGGAAAAAACAACTTTTTATGGATGAACTCAATGGTGAAATTTATGCGTTGTTTCTAAAACAAGGTTATTATATTTTAAAAAAAATAAATACCAACACAGGAAAAATTACCAGTGAAACAAAACTCCAACACCAATTTGTTTCGAAAATTAAAGTAAAAGATGGTTATGTTTATTATACCTACAAGCCTCAGCAAAGCCTACAAAAAAAGTTTTTATTTAAGGAAAAGTTGTAGCCTTGAAATAAGAACAAATTCTATCTCTTCACTATTTTAAAAACCTTTTCCCCTACTCCATTACTAAATTTCACAAAGTAAATTCCATTGCTTAGGTGGCTTAAATCTAGTTGTGTTTTGGTGGCTGCAATAGTGTTTTTCATTAAGCTTTTACCCAGCAAATCTATAATTTCAACACGAGCTTGGCTCAACAAGTTGTTCCCTGCATCAAGTGTAACGGTATGTTGTGTTGGATTCGGATAAATAGAAATAGGTTGCAAGGTTGCTTTTTCACTGATACCAACAGGCGTTACACCTTGATATACCCAAATGTTATCCAAAAATAAATTATTTCCTTGTCGATTAATGCTTTCAAAACGAATAAGCACATCGTTTCCTGCGTAAGCGGTAATGTCTATCAGTTCTTCTCTCCAATGAGAAGCATATTTGGGTATAAAATTATTGGTAAGCGTATCTTGGGTTTGTAAATCAACATCAAATTTTTTATAAACTTCATCAAAAGTATCTCCACAATCTGTTGAAATTAAAACCCTTAATGTATCTGCTAAAATCCCTATTCGTAATTGGTAAGCAACATCAAATTTTATGAATAATGAATCTCGGTTAGGAAGTTTGATGATAGGTGTAATCAAACCATCCACCTGACTTTGACGTGGAGAATAACTATAAAGATTGATATAAGCAGAATAATTACTCGCTCCCAAGCCTTGAGTAGCTGTTGTATCCCATGTTTTGTCAAAATCTGGATTATCAATTAACCAATAAGAGCTGTCTAATTTTGTGCTTTCAAAATTTTCATAAAAAGGAAGTGATGAAATATTTTCTCTAATTATAAATCTAGAAAATCGTTGGTTATTAATAGAATCATTTTCTAAATAAGCACTTCCTAAGACTGCTTTTACAGACAACTCATAACTTCCTCTATTTAAAGCTAAAATGCTAGGTAGATTAATTGTTGTTGTATCTCCACTAATTAGTGTTACGTTGGCTGTATAGGTTTGTAAAGGTTCATTATTTAATCGGTAAGTAAAAAATATAGTTTGAATAGTGCTATCTCCTTTGTTTTCTATTAAAACAGACGGTATAATATTTTGATCGCACAACTGCATTGCATTTGGTTGGTTAATTTTTTTAATTGATAAATCATACGATTGAGGGTTAGGTGGCGTTGGTGTATAAACACCAGCTAACTGATTGTAAGCTGCTAACACATCTATCATTCCTCGTCCATAAATATTATCTTCTCCAACTACTCCCAAATCAATAGCAGTAGTATAAAGTGCCATTAAAATATCTTCTCCACTAACAGTTGGAAATGCTTCTTTTAGCAATAGAACAGCTCCTGTTGCATGTGGACCTGCCATTGAAGTACCATTATAACTTGCATAATTATTTAATCCCACACTTGAACGAACATTCAAACCAGGAGCAACAACCTCTGGTTTAATAAGTAACGAACCCGTTAAATTTGGGCAAGGTGATGGACCGTTACTAGAAAAAGAAGTAATTGGAAAGGATGGATTTGCTCCATTAACTGCTCCAACTGTAAACGTGTTTACTAATCCTGTACTTACATATTGAGGCTGACCAATGGTTGTTGCTCCAGGTCCTTCATTACCAGCCGAAAAGACATTTGCTATTCCTGCTGCTTCAATGGCATCAAACATTTGGGTTACATATCCAGCACAAATAGTTGTATCATCATGGGTTGCTATTCCCCAAGAATTGTTAATAGCATCAGGAATATCATCGGTTGTTGTGGTATCTCCATCGGGATTTAATGCAAATTCAAAAACATTGATATAATCTTGTAAAGGCTTAATATTTGCTAAATTAGTAACTATAGGGTCTGCAGCCATAAAATAAGCGTTAAAAGCTACTCCTATGGTGTCATTGGTAGCTTTTTCAAGTCCTAAAACAGTTCCTGCTGTGTGTGTTCCATGACTACCTGATTTGTCAACAGGAATTGGAGAATCTATAGGCAACCAAGCCTGACTTAGTGGTTGATAATTTCCAAGCCAAGCATCGGCTACGGCAGGATGATCTTTCCAAACTCCTGTATCTATGCTATAATATTTTCTTCCTCTACCAGTATAACCCATTGCCCATAATGCAGGAGCATTAATAGCTGCCAACCCTGGCTCAATTCCTCCTATTGATTTTGTTTGAGAAAGTTCTCCTTTTAATATTTCTACTGGTTTCACATAATGATGATCAAATTCTTCCACATAATCAATAGATGGATGATTAATTAGCTCAAGTATCAACTCTTTTTTAGCTTCAATAGTCATCATGTTTATTAACCAAAATTGTTTGAATGAAACTACTTTGTCTGCTTTTTGATTAAACAACATTACCAATGGTTCTTGCTCACTATTTGCTAGTTGCATGGCATCTCTAATAACAATTTTTGCTCGTTGAGGCAATGGTGTATTGTTCTCTTTAAAACTTTGATTTAAACCATAATAATCTACTTGATTTTTAAAAATCAGATTTACCTTCACAACATCTCCATCGTTAACCTGCTGCAATTGATTGGATAAACGATTGGTTATTGTTGCGGATTGAGAAAAGCCATTTAGGCTAATTATCACCGCTAATAAAAAAATTATTATACAGTTTTTCATGTTTTTTAGATATTTCAGATTATCAGTTTTTAACTATTCATTATCACTTTTATCATATTCCATTCCCGGTAATTTTTTCCCAACCAATGGAGCCGCTAAAACTGCTATTACCAATAATAAAAAGAAAATAGAAGCATAACGTGTAATTTGACTTCCCACATAATAGGTTTTAGGATGAAATTCAAAAACAACTTCGTGCGTTCCTCCTGGAATTTTCAATCCTCTTAGCAGGTAATTTACACGTTGAAATTTAGTTTCTACTCCATCAATATACGCTTTCCAGTCTTCATTTCCTTTATACCAAATTTCAGAGAAAACAGCAAAATTATCTGTGTTAGCTTCTGTAGCATAAACCATTTTATCAGGATGAAAAGAAGTGAGTGTAATTTTGTTTTGAGATGAATGATTTGGAGTAAAATCTTTTAAATCTTCTTTAAAGCGTTCGTCAATAAGAACTGTTGTTTGAGGAAGAAAAGTAGCTAATTCCGCCATTTCTTCATCTGCATTTTTAACCCATTTAATATTTTCAACAAACCAAGCATATCCACAAGCAGAAGGATTCTGTTGAGCAAGTTCTTGTCCTGGCTGTCCTCCAATAAAATATTTGGTATTAAGCATATTAAACACATTCATATTTCCTTTAGATAAATGATTTTCTATCAAATCTTGATAGCGAATTAATTTAGCGGCACTATATCCTCCAACACTGTTATGGAAATAAGATGTATTGTTATCATTAAAAGGACTAACTGTTTGGTTAAAAACTCTATAATATTCTTTATCTTCTAAAATTTGAAGGTCGGCTTGTGTTGGTCTGATAGATTTTTCAAACGAAGTTGCTTTTGAAAAATCTTCATCATTCAAATAGCGTTTGCCAACTGACCACAAATCGCCTACAATTATAATGGCTAAACAAGCATAAATAATAGATAAGTTTTTAAGTTTTTCATGAATAATCATCCAAATCAATCCAAACATTAAACCGATAATAACAATTGTTCTGAGTGCGTCAGATTTAAGCAATCCAATTCTGTCTTCTATTAAAATGTCTATATCTACTCCAGACTCAGCAATTTGACTGTCATAACTTCCTTCAAATGAAGAGAATGAACTTCCAAACAACCATGTTAAGATAGAAAATACACCTAAAATAGCTCCTGTATAAATTAATCCTTTTTTAATTTTCTCTAAAGAAGCTTCTTTGTTTAAAATAATTTTTAATGAAGAAATTGCTCCTAACACAACAATAATCATGGTTAAAATTAACCACATGGAAGGTGTTCTAAATTTGTTATACATGGGAAAATTATCAAAGAAAAATTCATTAATTACTAAAAAGTTTTTTCCCCATGAAAATACAACCGACATAATAACAACCGATAAATACACCCATCTTAAATTACTCGATGAAATAAAAAACAGTAATAAAAACAAGAAAATAATGGCTGCACCCATATATGATGGTCCAGTGGTAAATGGTTGATCTCCATAATATAATGGTAAGCTTTTCACATAATTCAACGCTTGGTTTTTAGGCACTCCTTTTTGGATAAGTGCTTCATAAGTTTCTGAACTTTCATCTAATTTTGCTCCACCAGCAAAAGCACCCGGAATAAGTAAATTAATGGTTTCTGCTTTTCCATAACTCCATTGCATGGCATAGTCAATATCCAATCCTGTGGTTTGTTTTACTTCTTCTTTGGTTAATTCTGATTTTCCTCCTCTTATGGTTTCATGGCTATAATCATAGGTTGTCCAAAGGAGAGCTGTGTTTGGGATTACTCCTAAAATAGCAAAACCCAGCAGAATTAATGAACGCTTTAAGAAAATAGGTATTGATTTTTCTTTAATTGCTTGTATGAATTTTACTAATACGATAATCACAATTAAGAAAATAGTATAATACACAATTTGTGGATGATTCGCCATCACTGCTAAACCAGTAAACAAACCAGCCAACACACCTCCAAACAACCATTTTCCTTTATACGTAATTAAAACGGAAGCCAATAGTGGAGGAATAAATGAAATTGCTGTCATTTTACTGGAATGCCCTGCTTCTATAGATAAGAAAAACCAAGTGGACAAACCAAAAGCTAATGCTCCTAAAACGCTCAATTGTGTGTTATACCCTAATAAAGATAAGCATATATAAAAACCTAATAATAACGAAAACCACAACCACATACTTTTTGGCAAAAGATTTCTTAAAAATAAAAAGCCATCAAACAAATTGGTTTTAATAGTATAAACTATCTGATAAAAAGGCATTCCTGAAAAAACTCTTGTTCCCCATAGAATGGTTTCGTCTTTTTCTTGATATTCTAGAAATTGCTTCCCTCCAGCTGCGGCACTTACTTGATCGTGACTGAGAATTTTTTTCCCTTGTAATTCAGGATAGAAATAAACTGAAGCGGCAATTAAAAGAATGGCTATAGCTATGATGTGCTTAATTAAATCTTTTTGGATGTTTTTCATTATTGATTTTTAATTATTTTAAACGCTAAAGTTAATTATTTGTAGGAAAAATTAGCTATTGAAGTTAAAAGTTTTAGTTTCTTAAGATTTATCCCATTGAAGTTGTTTAAAGTCCAATCCATAAATTAAAAAGTGTTTATATTTTCCGATCCGCCTCAGGCTGAGGTTGCGGTATATTTATGTGTGATTTTTTTTTGTGTGTTTTTGAAAAAGTTGATTAACCACGCCATCGGCTAGTCCAACTTTAGGGACAAACATTTCCTTTACTCCTGCTTGTTTCATTACTGTTAGGTATATTTTTGATGCATGAGTTATCACATCTGCTCTGTCGGGTCTTAACCCTAATTTCAACTGCCTCTCTTCTATTGTGAGTGTATTGAGGTATTTATCCATTTTTTTTAGCTTAAAATACATCAAAAGTTTGTAATTACTTAGTCCACAAAGTTTATAAAGACTATTGATATTTCCACCTGTGCCTATTATCATGTCTATTGCATGGTTTGTTTTAGTAGTTGTTATCCAATCTTTCATTTCTTTCCATGTTGCTTTAGAAACAATATTATTTTTCAGACGGATTGTTCCAATTCTAAATGAAAATGAATCAATTTTTTTTCCTTTTTTAATTAATGTAAGTTCTGTGCTTCCTCCACCTACATCCATATATAAATAAGTTCCGTTTGGGTTTAGCTTTTCGGCAATGTGTGTATTAAAAATTAAATCTGCTTCGGTATTTCCATCAATAATATTTAGTTCAACACCCACTTTTTCTTTAATTTTTGCCATTATTTCAGATGAATTTTTTGCCTCACGCATTGCCGAAGTTGCACAAATTTTATAATCCAACACTTCATATACATCTACCAGTTGTTTAAATGCCAAAAGTGTTTTAATCAATTTTTTTTGATTTTGTTCAGAAATTTTTCCAGTAAGAAAAACATCTTCGCCTAAACGAATAGGCAAACGAATAAGTGATATTTTTTTTAGTTGAGGAAATGTTTCTGTTGGATATACTTGACAAAAGAGTAATCGAACAGCATTTGATCCTATATCTACAGCAGCTAATCTCATTGGCTATAAAAGTAGTATCTTTTATTAATTAAAAAAAATTATAGTGTATAATTTAATCCATTTTAAATCCTCTTGAAGATTTCTTTTCGGATATCTTTTTCTTAGCATCTAATCGTTTTTTTATAGAACTTTTACTTGGTTTTGTAGGTTTTCTTTTTTTTATGGGTGTTAATGCTTTTTTTAAAAGCCCATTAAACCGTTCTATAGCTATTTCTTTGTTTTTCAGCTGACTTCTAGTTTCATCACATTGCAAATGCAACAACCCTTCATTGTCTATTCGGTTTGATAGTTTTATTGAAACAAGCTGTTTTTCTTCATCTGATAGGTGTTTAGAATTTTCTATATCAAAAATCAATTCTACTTTTGATGAAACTTTATTAACATGCTGTCCTCCTGCCCCTCCACTCCTACTGGTTTTAAATTTTAATTCTTTTATTAATTCACTTATATTCATTCAGCAAAGTTACACAACAAAACACTTTATTTTATAGGTTAAAATTAAGTTAATGTTCGGCTTACCATATAATTTCTGGCACTAAGAAACTGTCATCAAAATTAAAA
>PHDR01000429.1 GCA_002841035.1 Bacteroidetes bacterium HGW-Bacteroidetes-12
TACCGGTACATAATATTAGAATTTTCATGAGCACTATTTTAGTATGATTTTATTTTTCACAAACATTGGTATTTACAGTCATAATCTCCTCGAAAAATGTATTTAGCATGTTAAATGCGCTGTCAACCTTATCCATACAAATGCAATAGCAAACCTTTGTGCCTTCAATCTCACCATGAATCAAACCGGCTCGTTTTAACTCCTGCAGATGTTGCGAAACTGTGGTTCGACTAAGTGGAATCTCATCTGAAATATCTCCAGATATGCATGTGTCGGAATTTGCTAAGTAACGCAGAATTGCAAGCCTAGCGGGATGAGATAGTGTTTTGGCTAAGATTGCAATGCCCTGCAAATCAGCATCAAAAAGTGTGTTTTTGTGATATGTCATAGCATTTTGTTTAATGACGTAAACATACGACATAATTTTTACAAAAAGTAACATCATGGCTACTTTTTGCATTTATTTCTTGAAAAAGATTTACAGTAGGGTTAAAATGGTTTGGTTTAAAAGTGATTAGGGTGAAAAATCTAAAGAGCAACCCCTATACCTATAGTTGGCAAAGGGAAAAACATAGGTAAATCAATGAATGAATCTTCTTCACTTTTCCCCAAATATATAAATGTTAAACCAGCCTTGATATTTAGTATGTTTCCGGGTGCTAGGTATCGATATCCAACAAAAATTGGTATATGAAGATCACGGTTAGCTAAATCAAGGGAGATCCCAATATTTGCTTCAACATTATGGCTTTTCCCATACATAAAACCTATGTGTGGGTATAGTGTAAAAACATTTTCATGGGACACGGAATGGGGGAAGTATTGAACACCTATTCCAAAGTAGGGTTTGGGTTTAAAATTGGAGTTTTGAATAAAGTTATACACTAGGCCATATGAAGGAACAATAGCTGTTGCCTCCACATGTAAAGAATTTTTGAAGTTTTTCGTAGAATCTGTCTCCTGTGAGTGAAGAGTTGACATATTAAGCAAAATAATAAATGCAACGATGATTTTTATTAGTGTTTTCATGGTATTTGTTTAAATGGGTTTTAAAAAAACTAACTATTAAAGTTTCACAAAAGTTTTTCTCGAAAACAAAAGTTATCAAATATTCTGTAAATGAAAGTATTAATTGATTTATTAAAAAGATTTCGAACGCAGTGAGAAATCTTTAAATTTTTTAATTTAAGTTCTACTAAAACAAAAGTATTATCAAGATCGATAAAAGCCCATTAAAAATTATTCCTAAAATAAATGCCGATATTCCTTGAGTATGTGCCTAATTGCCAATTAATATAACGATAACCTTGTGCACTAAATCCCATTTCGAATTTGCTATTCTGAATAACATTAATTGATACAGCGCTGGTTAAACCAAAATGATTAAATTTCCCAAAACTACCAGTGTTTATGTCGTAGTAAGAAAATTGATCTGCTTCATTACTTATCGCCCCACCTGATTCTAGAAAGTATTGATAGATAAAA
>PHDR01000059.1 GCA_002841035.1 Bacteroidetes bacterium HGW-Bacteroidetes-12
AAATAATACTTTTTTCTTTTTCATATGTAGATATTTATTTTTTTAATTAGGTCATATGGAATACGCCATGTAATCATTATCACATTTAATGTGCTTTGGCATGTGGCTATTTCATACAATTTATTTTTTTAAAAGGCAAATATAGTTAATAGATAAGAATATACTAAATTTAATTTAAAAATAAATGTATATTTTATTTATGGTTTGTATTTTTTAGATACTAAATTCACAATTTTATAGTTGATTAGCCGAGTTGTAAATTACTTTATTATTTGTTTTTTTGTAAGTTTATACCTATTTAGAGTTTGTCTATAATGTCCGATTTATTCGTTATTTTTGTTTTAAAAACCAGTTAGTTGCGAAAGTAACCTCCTGATTTTCAAAACTTAGAAAGCATCGAACTCGGACATTATAGTTCATCCTCTCGACTATAAAGACAAACACTATTTTAACACCATCATTGAAATTTCTTAACTATATATTGTTTTTTTGGTTGTTGTTTCATTTGTTTTTTGCAAATGCACAACAAATTTCAAATTTTAGAGAACTTGATTTTGTTGTTAATAGTGATACTATTCAAATGGATTCGTTGAGCATAATTGATAATTCTGAAATTATTTATTTTGAAAACCTGATGCTCGATTCATCTTGGTATCAAATAGATTATATTAAAGGCGTATTAATATTAAATTCCCAGAAAAGTAATGAGCTGTTGGGGGAAAAGTTACATGTTTCTTTTCGAGTTTTTCCATTGTCATTTTCTAAATCGTATCAACATAAAAACAATAATCAGATTGAACAAATTGGTGACATTGCTAAAAATCCTTTTCTTTTTGAATATGAAGTGAAAAATGAAGATATTTTTTATTTAGATGGACTTAATAAAAGTGGTAGTATTTCTAGAGGTGTTGGTTTTGGAAATAACCAAGATTTATCGGTTAATTCTAACTTAAACCTTCAATTGGGAGGAAAAATTAGCGACAATATTAATATATTAGCATCTATTTCAGATGATAATATTCCTATTCAAGCAGAAGGAAATACGCAGCAATTACAAGATTTTGATCAAGTTTACATTCAATTATTTAGTGATGATTGGAAGTTAACAGCAGGAGATTTTTACTTGGAACGACCTAAAAGTTATTTCATGAATTTTAATAAAAAAGCACAAGGAGGAAGTTTTCAAACAACTGTTCCTCTTTCAAAAACCGTATCCGCTTCAGGCGTGAAAGAAAACTCAGCCACTATAACACCCACAATTAGTGCTGCGGTTTCAAGAGGAAAATTTGCACGAAATAAAATTAACGGAATTGAGGGAAATCAAGGTCCATATAGACTTAGAGGAGCTGAAAATGAAAATTTTATTATCATTTTATCGGGCACAGAACAAGTTTTTATTGATGGAATGTTATTGAAAAGAGGCAATGAATTTGATTATATTATTGATTATAATACAGCCGAATTGACTTTTACTTCCAACCGACTTATAACCAAAGATTCACGTATTGTAATTGAATTTCAATATTCGGATAGAAATTTTGCACGAACATTAATGCATATCGGGAATGAATTTGAAAGTAAAAAATTTAGTCTTTCTTTTAATTTTTATTCTGAGCAAGATTCAAAAAATCAACCGCTTTTGCAAGATTTAGACGATAATCAAAAACTATTGCTTTCCAACATTGGTGATAGTTTACAAAATGCCATTGTTCCTAACATCAGATTGGTGGAATTTGATGCGAATAAAGTGCTTTATAAAATGATAGACACCCTTGGTTTCGATTCTGTTTTTGTGTTTTCAACAAATCCTGATAGTGCTATTTATCAGCTTGGATTTTCTTTTGTAGGATTAAACAATGGAAATTATAAACAAATTCAAAGCTCTGCCAATGGAAAAGTATTTGAATGGCAAGTTCCTGTTGGTGGAATTCCTCAAGGCGATTTTGAACCTGTTATTTTATTGGTTACGCCCAAACAAAAACAAATGACAACGCTCGGAGGAGAATATCGCATCAGCGAAAACTCAAAAATAATGTGGGAAGGTGCCATTTCAAAAAATGATATTAATACGTTTTCTGACAAAAATAGCGGAGATGATGTTGGTTATGCTTTTAAAATGAACACGTTTAATCGAATAGATTTTGATAAAGAAAACAAAAAAAGCTGGAAATTGAATTTAGGAACTAATTACGAATACATTGAATTGAATTTTAGTCCTATAGAGCGTTTTCGATTGGTAGAATTTGAACGTGATTGGAATATTTTAAATGCACAATTTAACTCCGACCAACATATAGTTGGAGCAACTATTGGAATTGAAAAAAAGGAAAAAGCATCAATTACGTATCATGTTAATTACTTAACCAATATCAATGAATTTAATGGAATTAAAAATGCCATGTTTGTTACCACTAACCACAAAGGATTTTCTTTAACAGCAGACGGAAGTTTTTTGAAAACAGATGGATTAAATAATACGGAATTTCTTAGGCATAAAGCAGTTTTAACCAAACAAATGGGTTGGATAGTAGTAGGAGTTGGTGAAGAAACGGAGCAAAACAAAATTTTTATCAATCAATCGGACACCTTGCAAGCCACTAGTTTTGAATTTAAGATACTCCAAGCATTTATTCATAATGCCGACACTACAAAAAATAAGTTTATGATAAGCTATAAACAGCGAGAAGACAATGCTCCAATAGTTAATGATTTTTTTGCTGCTACACTTGCCGAAGATGTTGAGTTATCAATGAGTTTGCTTAAATTTAAAAATCACAAATTAAGAAGCACCTTTACGTATCGAAAATTAAATATTGTTTCAACTACCTTGTCCAATTTGAAACCAGAAGAAACGGTATTAGCAAGAACTGAATATAATGGTAAATTTTTTAAAAATTTATTAACAACTAACACCTATTACGAAATTGGTTCTGGATTGGAAATTAAAAAAGAATTTTTGTTTGTTGAAGTTCAACCAGGACAAGGTACACATACTTATATTGGTGATATAAACCAAAATGAAGTAAAAGATTTAAACGAATTTGAGGTAGCTGCTTTTCAAGATCAAGCTAATTTTATTAAAATTTTTACACCCACCAACGAATTTGTAAAAACCTTTACCAACCAATTTAATCAAGGGTTTTTTTTGCAGCCAGAAAGTATTTTTGGGAAAGAAAAAGGAGTTAAGAAATTAATTTCTCGTTTTTCTAACAGAACCAACTATAGAGCGAGCAGAAAGGTAGCTAATAAAGATAATTATTTCAACCCTTTTGTTACAGATATTAATGATAGTTCTTTGGTTACTATTAACATGGGAATTTTAAACACATTTTATTTTAATAGAACCGATACCAGGTTTGGTGCAGATTATACCTACCAAGACAATAAAGACAAATCGCTACTAACTAATGGGGTTGATGCTAGACGAACTTTGTTAAACACGGTTAAAGCAAGATGGAACATCACTCGTGTTTACACATTAAATTTTATGGTGTCTCAGACTGAAAAAGAAAGTTTTTCTGAGTTTTTTGCCAACCGAAATTTTAATTTAACCATCAATGAAATTGAACCTGGTTTTTCTTTTCAACCGAGTGTGAAAATGAAATTGAGCTTGTTGTTTAATTACAAAGAGAAAACCAATTTACCCGTTTTTGGAGGAGAAAAATCCATTGCTAAAAAAGGTGGGGTAGAATTGCGCTATAATATTGCTTCAAAAGGCAGTTTGCGAGCTGTTTATAATTATATTGATAATTCATTTTCGGAAACAGACAATGCTTCACTCGAATTTGAAATGTTGGAAGGACTGAAAAGAGGAATAAATAACACTTGGGAAATTTCTTACCAACAAAATTTATCAAAATACATGCAGTTAAGTATAAATTATAATGGTAGAAAATCGGAAAACACCAATGTAATTCATGCAGGAGGTGTTCAGGTTAGAGCTTTTTTCTAAAATTATCGTTTATAAATAGGTACAGAAGAACAAGCTTCTCCAAACATTATATTTTTAGCATGTTGTTGGAGTTGAAGTGTGAAATTGATAAAAACAGTTTCTGGGATGGGATATTTTCCGCAACCTTTCACAATTACATTTTTTTGATGATATTGAGAAAAATTGTGCTGCTCAAAAATGGTATTAAAAATAGCAATCTCTAGTGTTTCTAAATTTCCTAATACTACTTGTTTTGCAAAAGGAGCTATTTTGGAAGCAATTAACATGTATGCCCACAATGGAACAATGGCATCATCTTTTAAAAGAATGGCAACAAACTTATCTTGATAAATCGACCAATCTTTTTGAGCAACAGTTTCTCTAAAAGGCTTTTCTCTAAGCACGAGTCCTTCAACTAAAAAATCAGTAATATCCAATGATATGCGTTCGCCCAAAGGATAAAATTCATCTAAATTAACTTGAATAAGATTGCTTTTTTCTATTCTATTTATGATTTCTTTTTCCATAATAAGACAAAAATAACGAAACAAAATTAAATTATAGGTGGGTTGGGTGTACGAAAAACTCCCCTCATTTTAGACCTCTAAGGTTTCTAAAACCTTGGAGGTCTTGCTACGATAATGAAAAATAGATGTTTGTTGTACACCTAGTGGGTTCTATTAATTAGTGTAGTGTCTGTCCATAGAGTCGGCTAATTCAATAAAATAAAAAAGAATGAGTAATCTGTGGCTAATTAGCCGATAGATTTTTGAAAGTTTTGAAAAATACCAAGAATTGCTGTATTGTTTTTGTTAAATTTGCATTCGTTTTTAAGATTAACCTAACATATTTTAACATGACAACAACAGCAATAGCAGATAAATTTGGAATTCAAGAAGCCCTCAATAAATTAGGCGTAAAAGAAATGAATAATGGAACTTCAACAGGTTCAAATTCATTTGGTGGTGGTGAAGCAATAACTTCTTATTCTCCAACCGATGGTCAATTAATTGGAAAAATTTCAACAACCACTAAAGAAGATTATGAAAAAGTGATGGAAGCTGCAACTGCTGCGTTCAAAACTTTTAGAACAATGCCTGCGCCACAGCGAGGAGAGCTTGTTCGTCAGTTTGGAAATAAATTAAGAGAATTGAAAGAGCCGTTGGGTAAATTGGTCTCTTATGAAATGGGAAAATCTCTGCAAGAAGGTTATGGTGAGGTACAAGAAATGATTGATATCTGTGATTTTGCAGTTGGTTTATCCAGACAATTATATGGATTAACTATTGCTTCAGAAAGACCTGAACATGTAATGCGAGAACAATACCATCCGTTAGGAGTGGTGGGAATTATTTCTGCTTTTAACTTTCCAGTAGCGGTTTGGAGTTGGAATACAGCCTTAGCATGGATTTGTGGAGATGTTTGTGTATGGAAGGCTTCTGAAAAAGCTCCTTTATGCTCCATAGCTTGTCAGAATATTATTGCTGACATATTAAAAGAGAATAACTTACCTGAAGGAATTTCATGTATTATTAATGGAGATTATAAAGTTGGTGAAATGATGACTACGGACAAAAGAGTTGCATTGGTTTCTGCAACAGGATCAACCAGAATGGGAAGAATTGTTGGGAAAACAGTTGCAGAGCGTTTTGGAAAATCTTTATTAGAATTAGGAGGAAACAATGCCATTATTATTACTCCATCTGCAGATTTAAAAGTGGTTGTTCCAGGAGCAGTTTTCGGGGCAGTAGGAACTTGCGGACAAAGATGTACTTCAACAAGAAGATTAATAATTCACGAATCGGTTTATAATAAAGTAAGAGACGCTATTGTTGGAGCTTACAAACAAATAAGAATTGGAAATCCGTTAGATGAAAACAATCACGTAGGACCACTTATTGACAAAGCTGCTGTAGAGATGTATTTGGCAGCCATTGAAAAAGCTAAAAAAGAAGGAGGAAATGTATTGGTTGAAGGTGGTGTTTTAGAAGGCGAAGGTTATGAAAGTGGTTGTTATGTAAAACCAGCTATTATTGAAGCTGAAAATCATTTTGAAATTGTTCAATCTGAAACTTTTGCTCCTATATTATATTTAATGAAATATAGTGGAGATGTTGAAAATGCGATAGAAATACAAAACGATGTTGCTCAAGGATTATCTTCAGCTATAATGACCGAAAGCATGAAAGAAGCTCAAAAATTCCTTTCTTATGCAGGTTCAGACTGTGGAATTGCTAATGTAAACATTGGTACTTCAGGAGCAGAAATTGGCGGTGCATTTGGTGGTGAGAAAGAAACTGGTGGCGGACGGGAATCAGGTTCTGATGCTTGGAAAATTTACATGAGAAGACAAACCAACACTATTAATTATTCAGATAGTTTGCCATTGGCACAAGGTATAAAGTTTGATTTGTAAAACAGAAAACCTTGCTGGGTTATAAAGTTTATATCTTACTTTTGTGTTTATGAAAGAACTAACCCCCAAGGGAATTGCAATTCGTGTTGCTTTTTTGCTAAGTTTTTTAGTTGTAATTGTATTAGGAATAGTTTTAATATCAAACCAGCTCTCCCTTTCCATCTATTATTATTTTTTATTTTTTGTTATTACACTTGCCATCAGCTATTTTGGGTTTCTTTTTGCACTAGAAAAATTTATTTATAAAAAAATTAAACTCATCTACAGAACCATTCATAATCAAAAACTTAAGAAAGAAATAAGTAATACAAATAAATTGGTTTTTAGTGAAGATATCGCTTTAAACAAAGACAAAGACATTATCAATCAAGTACAACAAGATGTATTAGACTGGGTAAAAACAAATCAACAAGAAATTAGTCGATTAAAAGGATTAGAAACCTATAGAAGAGAATTTGTTGGCAACGTATCTCATGAATTAAAAACCCCTATTTTTAGTATTCAAGGTTATATTTTAACACTTTTAGAAGGTGGTTTAGATGACCCAACCATTAATATAGATTATTTAACAAAAGCAAATAATAGTGTTGAGCGTATGATAGCTATTATTGAAGATTTGGATGAAATAACTAAGCTAGAAAGTGGTAGGTTAGCTATGAAAATTGAAAAAATTGATATTGTTCAATTGGTTAAAGATGTGGTTGATTCATTAGAAGATAGAGCCAAAACAGCTAATATTATTATTAAAATACAAAATGAAGTAAAATCCATTTGGGTAATGGCCGATTATGGGAAAATTTGCCAAGTAATGGTAAACTTAATTGTTAATGCAATCAAATATGGAAAAGAAGAGGGTGAGATTCAAATTAAATTTTTTGATATGCACGATACCATTTTGATAGAAGTTGCAGATGAAGGAGAAGGAATAGAAGCACACCATTTGCCTCGTTTGTTTGAGCGTTTTTATAGAACAGACAAAGGAAGAGCCAGGCAAAATGGAGGTTCTGGTTTGGGGCTTTCTATTGTAAAACATATAATTGAAGCTCATCAACAAACCGTTAATGTTAGGAGCTCAACAGGAGTTGGTTCAACATTTTCATTTACACTACAAAAAGCAAAAAGCAACTAAAATTACCCAATGAAAATTTCCATTTTTTGGTTCAGAAGAGATTTACGTCTAGAAGATAATATTGCTCTTTATCAAGCATTAAGCGAAAACACTAACGTACAACCTATTTTTATTTTTGACACAAACATTATCAATGAACTTCCAAAAGATGACGCTCGCATTTCATTTATTTATGAAAATCTAAAAAAAATAGATGCCCAACTAAAACAATACAACAGTAATCTTTTAGTGTTTAAAGCTAAACCTATTGATGTTTGGAAAGAATTGATGTTGAAATATGAAATAACAAGCATTTATTTCAATAAAGACTATGATCCTTATGCCATTAAAAGAGATGCTGAACTTATAGCATTAGCAAAAAAGAATAACATTGTTGTTTCTAGGTTTAAAGATCAAGTAATTTTTGAGGAAAATGAAGTGTTAAAAGACAACAACGAACCTTACACTGTTTTTACTCCTTACAAAAACAAATGGCTTAAAAAAGCAAGCTCAACCACAATAAATAGTGTTGATTGTATTTCATTGGCAGATAATTTTTATTCTTCACAGCAAGATTTTCCAACTATTGAATCACTAGGTTTTTGTGTTTCAAACATAAAAGTTAAGCCATATATTCTTAACGATATCAAGGAGTATGATCAAATAAGAAATTTTCCATACATTGATAAAACGAGTTATCTAAGTCCATATTTACGATTTGGGACAATAAGCATTCGTGGAATTTATCATAAAGCTAAAAAAGAGAATCCTATATTTTTAAATGAACTCATTTGGCGAGAATTTTTTATGCAAATCTTGTATCATTTCCCCAAAGTGGTAACACATAATTTTAAGGCAAAATACGATGCTATTGAATGGCGAAATAATGAAGAAGAATTTAAAAAATGGTGTGAAGGAAAAACAGGCTACCCTATTGTTGATGCAGGAATGCGACAACTCAATAAAACAGGCTATATGCACAACAGAGTGAGAATGATAACTGCAGGATTTTTATGTAAACATTTACTTATTGATTGGCGGTGGGGGGAGGCTTATTTCGCAAAAAAATTATTGGATTATGATTTGTCTGCCAACAATGGAAATTGGCAATGGGCATCGGGAACAGGCTGTGATGCAGCCCCTTATTTCAGAGTGTTTAATCCAACCGAGCAAATTAAAAAATTTGACAATGAATTGAAATATATAAAAAAATGGGTAGCCGATTATGAGGAGCTAACCTACCCTCAACCCATTGTAGAGCATAATTTTGCAAGAAAAAGAGCCGTTGAAACCTATAAAAAAGGGTTGAACTCATTTTAACATCATTTTTTTAAGATTAATAAGCTATCAATCAATGTTGTTCTAATTTATTTTTCTATTTTTATACCGTTTTTAAATCTTATTATATGAAAAATTATATCATTACTGTACTTTCATTGATGTTTTTTCAGCCCATTTTAGCACAAGAACTAACATCTAACCATAGTGTTAAACAAGTGGGAGAAACAAACGAATATACCATAAAAACAACAATTTCTGGGCTAGAAGGTGTTGAATTAGGTAAAATTGAATATCAAATCCCGGATAAACATAGTTATAAACCGTCTCCTAAAAACACTTATTTTTCTGATAGAAAAAACAATTTACTTAAGTTTTATCTAATGGCAATTCCTTCTAATGGAATAGTTGAAATTGAATTTAACATTATTGTTAATGAAGCAGGGAGTGTTGTTTTTCCTGTTCAGTTTCAATATTCTAAAAATGATGAAAAAAACAAAATTAGCTTATCTTCTATTGCTATTGACAATAGTAGTTCATCTGGTTTAGTTGTTAACGAACAACCTTCGCAAACAAAAGAGGAAGAAAAACCAAAAGAAGTTGTTGTAAAAGAAAAAGAACCTGAGGTTATTTTAGAGAAGAAGGAAGAGAAAAAGCCAGAACCAATTGCTACCAGTACTCCTAAAGAAACTCAACGAATAGAATCAACAACACCTTCTTCAACCACAACAAAATATGCAGTACAATTGTTTGCATTGACTGAATATTCTCAAGCAAAAGTAAATGCCTATTGTAAAAAACATAACTTAAAAACAAGTGAAATAACTACTGAAAAAGGGAATGGACTTGTTAAAGTAAGGTATGGAAAAGTAAATTCTGCAATAGAGGCTCAACAGTTAAAAGAAACCTTAATTAGCAAAGGAGTTACGGGTGTTTTTGTGGTAAAACTTCCTTAGGAGCTGTTGCAAACATTCATTTCGTTTTCAGTCCTAAGTCCACAATCGTACATCGTACATCGTAATTTGTTAAATTCTAATCCCTATAACACAAACATTCCCTCGATAAACTCGGGACAGGCTGACTCGCTTGTATCAAATTTTCACACCTATTTCATTTGTATTAGATTCCCGATATTCATCGGGATGGTATTATCTGGTGTTCATTCTTTGACTGCGTCAAATTCTCACACCGATAACACACACATCGTCCAATTGCTCTAAATCTCCTTTCCATTCGTAAAAAGTGGTAAGAATTTTTTCTTTTTGTTGTTCAGTTGGAAGTGATGAAACTTCTTCTAATAGTAGTTTAAATTGTCTGTAGTTGAATTTTTTATCTTTTTCTCCGCCAAATTGATCGGCATAACCATCTGAAAAAACATATACCATATCTCCTTTTTCGAGTTGATAGGTTTTGTTTGAGAAGGATTGGTTGCCAACATAAGCTCCTATTGGTTGCTTGTCTGCTTTTATTTCATGCAGAATGTTGTTTCTTATTACATAAACGGGATTATTTGCTCCAGCATATTCCATTTTTAATG
The DNA here is from genome assembly GCA_002841035.1 of Bacteroidetes bacterium HGW-Bacteroidetes-12. Lineage (GTDB taxonomy): Bacteria > Bacteroidota > Bacteroidia > Flavobacteriales_E > Vicingaceae > BRH-c54. The sequence continues at coordinate 10,271 of PHDR01000059.1, forward strand.
TTGATGAATTAATGGAGCAGAAAGCAATATCCATCCCATCTCTAAGTTCACTGTCTTCTTCTGTATGAAAATTGATGGTATTATACACTTCTTGGTTTAAAAAATTTAAAGCATCTGCAGGTGAGTTTACTTCTTTTTCTTTTATGGATTGATTTAATATTTTTAATCCAATGATACTTACAAAAGCTCCAGAAACCCCATGTCCAGTACAATCTGCAACAGAAAAAACAACAACTTTTTCATTTGATTTGTCTTTTTTTGTTGTTGTAACTTCTGAAGCCCAATAAAAATCTCCACTTACAATGTCCTTTGGTAAAAAAACACAAAATGAATCAGGTAGTATTTTTTTTAAAACTGATGGAGGGGTTATTAGTGCATCCTGAATGCGTTTTGCATAATTGATGCTATCAATAATTTCTTTG
>PHDR01000060.1 GCA_002841035.1 Bacteroidetes bacterium HGW-Bacteroidetes-12
ATTTCTATATATCATCCAATACTTTCGAATTGATTGGTCTTCTGAATGAATTTCATTGATTTTCATCATTAAGTCAATGTCAAAGGAAGATGTATTGTAATAATCTTTCCGAAGTATTTTATAATTTGGTCTAAGATTAATCCATGCAATTCTAAAGAGAGTATCTTCAGCAATGTCAACACTATCTAACCCTAAAAGAATAGCAGATTCTAAATATTTCTTAACATTGTCTATTGCATTTATTTTAGCAGCATTTTGAGCAGCAGAAAGATAATCCCATTGACTAAGTTTCTTTTTATCTGTTATGCTATCAAAACTTTGCAAAGCACTCTCAAAGTTATTTTCATTACTATATATTCTAAAGTTTACTAAATGTGTATCTATCTTGCTATTCATTTGTGAAAATAGAAGAAAAGATTTTAATATAAACATAAGAAAAAGAAAATATTTATTATTTATTAATATAATCATAACTTCAAATGGAACTAAGAAAAGGTTTATAACATTAATATAAGAAAAAGTAGTAGTATGCAAGCACACTACTACTTTGATGGGAGTTAGCCATTATAGATAATATCACGAGTTGATGGATGATATTGATCTGATTGACCATTTTGATAGGTAGGCTCATACTTACCTCCTATGCACTTACTTAAATCTTTTAATTTTGATTTTTCAAACTTTTGAAACAATTTGCTTTTTAAACTTTTCATAATTTAAAATTTTTTAAAATTAGTTTTTTGCTCTTCATTGAGCGTTAATTGTTATTGTTAAATGTTGCAACTTTTTTAACACTACTAATTTATAAAGAACATTTTAATAACGCCCTGTCAAATTTGACAATATTTTAACCAAATTTGACCAATTTTTAGTCAAATTTGACAACTTTAGGTTAAAATCCTTATTTTTGTCGCATAAAATTAATTTTTCCAACTAAAATACGATGCTAATAGGGAGCAAAATAAAAGGATTTAGAACAGAAAGAGGTTTAAGTTCTCAGCAAGTTGCAGATGCATTGGGTGTATCTGAGTCCACCTACCGCAGGTATGAGGCTGATAAAAGCTTTCCCGATATTAATGCCATAGATAAAATGGCACAGCTTTTTAATCAACCCATACAAGCCTTTTTTCCTGAGCAAGTTCAACAAAATAACCACAAGCAAGTAGGCGGAACTGCTATTGCATTATCAATAGGAGCAACCATAAATCAACTTTCGGATAAATTGGTGGAGCAGTACGAAGAACGCATAATGGAATTAAAGAAAGACGTAGCCTATTGGAAAGGTAAATGCGAGTAATCTCTATAGAACAGTTCAAGCATTTTCTGTTTCTACTTCTTCCCTCAGAGCTGCTGCAAGTTTGTTATTCATGGTTTTTTATAAAAGGAACGAGTTACGCTATACTAAACTCACAACAGCTAGGGAAAATTTTAGAAAGTTTATGAGTTAAATTTTCAAATAGATTTTTTTTAAACTAACTGACTTCTTTTAAATTCAGATGTTGTATGAAAGGTTATTTCGGGGTAATCGGTTTGTGCCGATTGCAATAAAAAAGCAGTTTGAGCTAAAAAAACATCATTTCCATCTTTATCAATAGCTACATTTTGGCTTTTTCTGAGTTTAAATTCTTCTAGTTTTGCTTCGTTATCGGTTGTCATCCAACAAGCTTTGTGTAAATTTTTATGTTCAAATTCGGCTGATGCTCCGTATTCGTGTTTTAATCGGTGCTGAATTACTTCAAACTGCAATTCGCCAACAGTTCCTACAATTTTTCTGTTTCCAGGTTGTTGAATAAATAATTGAGCCACCCCTTCATCGGTAAGTTGTTGAATACCTTTTTCCAATTGTTTGGTTTTCATAGGGTCTTTGTTAATCAATTCTTTAAATATTTCTGGTGAAAAGCTAGGTATTCCTTTAAATTCTATTTTTTCGCCTTCGGTTAGCGTGTCGCCAATTTTAAAATTACCAGCGTCATACAAACCTACTACATCACCAGGAAAAGCTTCGTCAATCACACTTTTATCTTGAGCCATAAAACTTGTTGGGTTATTAAATCGAAGTTTTTTATCGGTGGCTACATTGTAATAAAATTTATTACGCTCAAATTTTCCGGAACAGATGCGTAAAAATGCAATTCTATCCCTGTGTTTGGGATCTAAATTGGCATGAATTTTAAAAATAAATCCTGTAAAATTTGGTTCGTTAGCTTCTACTACACGCACGTTGGTTTCCCTTCCTTTGGGACTAGGAGCAATTTCAATAAAAGTATCCAACAATTCTTGCACACCAAAATTATTTAAGGCACTTCCAAAAAAAACAGGGGCTAATTCTCCGTTGTTGTATTTTTCTTTATCAAATTCATCATAAACACCTTCAATTAATTCTACATCTTCACGAAGTTTGGGAGCATATTCTCCAATTTGTTCATCCAATAATGGATTGCTTAAATCGGTTATGGAAACTAAATCTCGTTCTATTTTAGTTTTATTACCATCATATAAATTAAGGTATTTTTCATATAAGTTATAAACTCCTTTAAAAGTTGCTCCAATGCTTATGGGCCAACTCAACGGACGTACTTTTATTTTTAAAACCGATTCAATTTCATCCAACAAATCAAAAGGATTTTGACCTTCTCTGTCCATTTTGTTGATGAACACAATTACAGGTGTGTTACGCATTCGGCACACTTCCATCAGTTTTTTTGTTTGAGCTTCCACCCCATTGGCACAATCAATAACCAAAATAACGCTATCTACAGCAGTTAAAGTTCTGTAAGTATCTTCAGCAAAATCTTTATGTCCAGGCGTGTCTAATATGTTGATTTTAGTATCCTTATAATTAAATGCCATTACGGAAGTAGCAACAGAAATTCCCCGTTGTTTTTCAATTTCCATAAAATCGGAAGTGGCTGTTTTTTTAATTTTGTTTGATTTAACAGCTCCTGCAGTTTGGATAGCTCCACCAAACAACAATAACTTTTCTGTTAAGGTTGTTTTTCCTGCATCAGGGTGGCTAATAATCCCAAATGTTCTTCTTTTTTCTATTTCTAATTCTAAGCTCATAATTGTGCAAAATTAGTTTTTTATATTTATTCATTAGGGGAAATACACGCAAAAACTAAAATGAGGTGGATGGTGTTGTGCATATTGGCTTTTAAAAATGCCTATTTTGAGGGGGGTTAATTTTTAATCAATTTATTAGTAGAGTAGGTTTTTGTTTCGTTATCGTAATAGCGAATGAAATAAACCCCATTTTTTAATTGATTAATAGAGATAGTGGCATGCTCAACAGCATAAATTTTATGAGAAAAAACAATTTCTCCTAAAATATTAATGATTTCTAACCTCCCATCATAGGTTGTTAACCCTCCTATTGTAATGTTGTCATTAGCAGGGTTGGGTTGTATTTTCCATTTTGGGGCTGGGTTATTAAATTCGTTGATTCCTATGAGTAAACCAATACTAGCAATCAATGATGTTATTGCTGTATCATTTATTACAACAGAATCAACAAAATTTAGTAATAAATTATCCAAGATATTTGTGTGATAATAAGAATTATTATAATCATACTCTTCAACACAATTTGGATACAACACGTTAAATATTATTACAATAGGAGCCCCGTAATAATTTTGTGCATCAGCTTTTACAGTTATTGGGTAATCATACGCATTAAGAATAATTTCAAAGTGATTATTAACAGAACCATAGTTGTTTTGATATAAAGGACCAATGTTTCTAATGTCTGTTTTTAAATCTCTATTGGTAGTAAAGTATTGATTTGAATAAAGATAATTTCCAATACATTCATAATTATTGGTATCTCGTTGAATAATTCTAATATCAAGGCTATCTAAAGGAGTTCCAAAAATATCCACTTCATTAAAAGCAGTATCAATATTCACAGTTGCACTGTCATTTAAACCAAAAGTTATGGTGTCTTTTCTGCCTGCATTATCCTCAAAAAATAAAGTGATAATAGGCTCAGAAAAACTTTGACTTTTTAATTGTAAAAAGCACAACAGGGTAATTATTAGTATAAAATATCTTTTCAAAAACATTAGAATATATTTTTTAGGATAAAGGTACTAATTTTTGTCATAATTTTTTAAAGATAAATTATTAATTTCGCACTGCATCATTTTATAATAGAGCAAAAGAAATAAGCAATACAATTAAAATTAAAAGTATGAGTAACGAAACCGCAACATCATCAGCAACTAAAATCTCAAAAGAAGAATTTAAAGCTACAATTCTTTCTGATTATCAATTGGTTTTTAAAAGTAGAGAAACTTCTTATTTAGGAAGGAAAGAAGTGTTGACAGGAAAAGCCAAATTTGGCATTTTTGGCGATGGTAAAGAGTTGCCTCAATTGGCATTAGCCAAACAATTCAAAGATGGTGATTTTCGGTCGGGTTATTACAGAGACCAAACCTTAATGATGGCTATTGAACAGCTAACTATTCAAGAATTTTTTGCTCAATTATACGCTCATACAGATGTGAAAGCCGAGCCTTGCTCAGCAGGTCGTTCAATGAACGGACATTTTGGAACAAGAAGCTTAAACCCAGATGGAACTTGGAAAGATTTAACTAAAATGAAGAATTCTTCTGCCGATATTTCGCCAACAGCTGGTCAAATGGCTCGTTTGGTTGGATTGGCACAGGCTTCAAAAGTATATAGAAACAATAAAGAATTAGCTTCTTTCACCAACTTTTCTAATAAAGGAAACGAAGTTGCTTTCGGGACTATTGGTGATGCAAGCACATCTGAAGGACCTTTTTGGGAAGCAATTAATGCTATTGGCGTGTTGCAAGTTCCTGTGGTAATGTCGGTTTGGGACGATGGTCACGGAATTTCTGTTCCACAAAAATATCAAACCACTAAAGAAAATATTTCTGAAATCTTAAAAGGATTTCAACGTGATAAAGGAAAAAACAACGGATATGAAATTTTTAAGGTAAAGGGTTGGGATTACCCAGCATTAATAGAAACTTACGAAAAAGCAGTGAAAATTGCTCGTGAAGAACATTGTCCTGTGTTGGTGCATGTGATAGAAGTAACACAACCACAAGGGCACTCCACTTCAGGTTCGCACGAAAGATATAAATCGGAAGAACGATTAAAATGGGAAACAGAATATTGTTGTGTAAAAAAATTCAGAGAATGGATAGAAGCTAATAATATAGCAACTAAAGAAGAGCTAGATACGATTGAAAGCGAAGGCAAAAAAGAGGTCAATGCACAAAAAAAAGCTGCTTGGGATGCTTATTTAACTCCAATTAAAAAAGAAAGAGATGAGGTTGTAGCATTGCTAAGCACTTTGGCAGATGAAAGTGCCAACAAAGCATTTATTTCGCCTTTAATCAATAACTTAAAAACAAACTCAGAACCTATCCGAAAAGACATTGTTTCCTCAGTAAAAAAAGCATTGCGTTTAACTCGATTAGAGCATTTAGCAAGTAAGTTGAATCTAATTAATTGGTTGGAAGCTTCAACAACAGCCAACTTTGAAAGATACAATTCAACATTGTTATCTGAATCTGCTTCCTCACCAATGAAGGTGAAAGAAATAAAAGCTGTGCTAACAGACCAAAAAGAAGATGGGAGGGTAGTGCTAAGAGAAAATTTTGATAAATTATTAGCTTCCCATCCTGAAATTTTAATTTTTGGAGAAGATTCTGGTAAAATTGGAGGCGTAAATCAAGGTTTAGAAGGCTTGCAAGATAAATATGGCGAAATTCGTGTGAGTGATACAGGCATTAGAGAAAACACCATTGTTGGGCAAGGAATAGGAATGGCAATGAGAGGTTTGCGACCAATTGCCGAAATTCAATATTTAGATTATTTATTATATGCAATTCAAGTGTTGAGTGATGATTTAGCTACATTGCAATACAGAACCAAAGGCGGACAAAAAGCACCTTTAATTATTAGAACTCGTGGGCATCGCTTAGAAGGAATTTGGCACTCAGGCTCACCTATGGGAATGATAATAAACGCACTTAGAGGAATACACATTTGTGTACCAAGAAACCTTACGCAAGCAGCAGGATTTTACAATACGCTTATACAGGGAGATGACCCAGCCATAGTAATTGAACCCCTTAATGGATATAGAACTAAAGAACTTATCCCTTCTAATTTGGGTGTTTTTACCACACCATTAGGAATTCCAGAAACGATGAACGAAGGAACAGACATTACCATTGTGAGCTATGGCTCTACTTGCAACCTAGCCCTACAAGCCGTTCAACAATTGGCTGAGGTAGAAATTTCGGCTACTTTAATAGATGTTAGAACCTTGTTGCCTTTTGATATTAACCATACTATTGTAGAATCTGTTAAAAAAACCAATCGTTTGTTAATTGTTGATGAAGATGTGCCAGGCGGAGCAAGTGCCTACATTTTGCAACAAATTATGGAAGAGCAAAAAGGGTATTATTATTTAGATGCCGAACCAACAACGCTTACTGCAAAAGCACACCGACCAGCCTATGGAACCGATGGCGATTATTTTTCAAAACCAAGCATTGAAGACATCTTCGATTCGGTTTATACTATTATGAATGAAGCTAATCCAGAAAAATATCCAGAATTTTATTAGTTTATTTAGGCATTTTTTAGCAAGAATGAAAAGAAAGTCAAAATGCTACTCTAAAAAAATTGAAATGTTAGTAGGTTAAGTAGTCGAACCTTTCAACCATTCTACCACCTTTATTTTGAACTATCGTAAAATTTGCGACAGTTGACCTTCTACAAGTTCGCCATCAGAAAAAAACATGGTTTATGTGGTTACCTAGGATTTAACACCTCTGCTAAAAAGTGTAGTAATTTGATTTCTATTTGGAGCTTTTGCACGTAGCTATCTCATAAAAAAACTACCTTTTATATTTCATTAATAAATTTGGATAATCGGAAATAATTCCATCTACTCCTCGTTCAATTAATTTTTCAATTGTTTCTTGGTCATTCACAGTCCAAACGTGCAGTTGTTTCCCAAATTCATGCACCCGATTTATAATGGCTGTAGTGGCATAAGCATGTTTCACAATAATCTCATCCACAAAATCATAGCGTTTCAGGGGTCGGATGTTAATTCCTTTATCAAAAGAAACTGGAAGATGGGCGTGCTTTCCAACAAAGAGTTTTCCCAAACGAATTGAATTATCTAATTTATTTATTCGAAACAAGGCTCTATCATTAAAAGAAATTACTTTACACCATGCTTTGGCATTTTTTGTTTTAATAATATTTATGATGTGTCTTTCAATATTTGGATAATACATATAACTGTATTTTGTTTCTATTAAAAGCTCTACTTTTCCATCAATCAAATCAATAACTTGTTCTAATGTTGGTACTTTTTCATTAACATAAAATTTGTTGAATTTATATCCTGCACTGAATTGTAGAATCTCATCATAATTCAAGTTTTTCACAAACCCATTTCCTGTTGTAGTTCTTCTGAGGGTTCTATCGTGCAGCACAATAATTTTATTGTCTTTGGTTTGCTGCACATCAATTTCAATTCTATCCACCCCTAAATCTAAGGCAAGTTGAATGGATGCCAACGTATTTTCAGGGGCTAATCCACCAGCACCTCTATGACCAGTTATTATAATGTTTTTTGTGGTGTTCATAGCCAATTTTCTATCAAAGGTAAAAAAATTATGCTAAAGGGAGGTTCTAAAAACTGATTTTTTAACCACAAAGTTCATGAAGGAAAATCACACTAAGAACACTAAGTTGTTGATGTTATTCGCTTTGTGAACTTTGTGGTATCTTTGTTATACTTTGTGGTTAACTTTTTTTTAATTTTTAGAACTCCCCTAAAATAGTTTTAGAATAATCCTTTAATTCATTGTAAACACTATCTCGTTCAATAGGTTGACGACCTACTTGTTTAATTAATGCTATCATTTGTTCTGAAGTCATCACAGGTTTTTGTTCTTCGGCTCCTGCCATCGTGTATATTTTTGTGGAATCATCAACTGTTCCATCAATATCATTCACTCCAAAAGAAAGCAACAGTTGTGTTGTTTTTCTTCCTATCATGGGCCAATAAGCTTTAATGTGATTGAAGTTATCTAAAAAGATTCGTGACATAGCATACACTTTCAAATCATCAATGATACTTACTTCTTCTATATCAGACATCTGGTTGTTTTTATTTCTGAATTTTAACGGAATGAATGCGTTAAATCCATTTGTTTTGTCTTGCAAATCTCTAAGCCTGTTCATGTGATCAATCAAATGTTCGTATTTTTCAATATGTCCATAAAGCATGGTTGCATTTGAAGGCATTCCCACTTTATGTGCGGCTTCGTGCATTTGCAACCATTGTTCAGAGGTACATTTATCTTTACAAATTTGTTCCCGTATGACTTCATCAAAGATTTCAGCACCACCTCCTGGCAAAGATCCTTGTCCAGCCTTTTTTAAAATAGTCAGCCCTTCTTCATAGCTTACTTTGGCTTTTTTACACATATAATCCAATTCCACTGCTGTAAATGCTTTAACGTGTAAATCGGGTCTAATTTTTTTTATGTTTTCAATCAAATTTTTAAAATAATCTAACCCCATTTTTGGATGCACACCTCCAACAATATGCACTTCGGTTATGTCCTTTCCTTCATAATTTCTAATTGCCTCATAAATTTGTTCTTCCGATAGTTCCCAAGCATCATAATCATCTTTTTCTCTTAAAAATCGAGAATAAGAACAGAATTTACAATCAAACACACAAATATTGGTAGGTTCTATGTGGAAATTTTTATTGAAATACGTTTTGTTTCCATGACGTTTTTCTCTGATATAATTAGCCAATGTTCCTAGATGACTGAGTTCAGCATTATAAAACAAGTATATTCCTTCATCAGGAGTGATTCTTTCTTCATTTAATACTTTATTGTAAATACTATTAAGTTGATTGTCTGAAACAGTTGCTGAAAACAATGTTTTAATGGTTGTGTTATCCATATATAGTAATTTTTTTTACAAAAGTAAGCAATAGATAAAAAAAAGAGTCCCGAAATTCGAGACTCTTTTTTAAATTAAAAAATTAAATGAAAAAATATTACTTTGTTAACATAAGTTTTTTAGTAATCAGTTGATTTCCTGATTTTACTTTTATGAAATAAACTCCATTTGGTTGGTTTGATAAATTAATAGATACTTGGTTTGATGTTGATCTATTGTTTTGATAAACAACTTCTCCAAGCACGTTATAAACAGAAATTTCATTATTTTCTAGCGATGGAAATACCACATTTACTATGTCTTTAGCAGGATTAGGATAAATTGATATAGGAAGTTCTTGTTTCGCTTCATCAACGCTAGTTATGGCGTTATTACACAATTTAACGGTAATTGCATGAGACATATTTAATCCCCAAGAAGCAGGTGTTTCTGAATAAGCATGCCAAGAATTATCACTCCATCTTTCCCATGCTGTTCCAGGGTTAGTTTCTCCGTCAGCATTAGTGATTAGAGCAACAGAATCTTGTGAACTATTGCCTGTGTTAGCTGAAAATACTATACCAACATAATAAGCTCCTGTAACCGCAATTGGACTTGCAAAAGTTACTTGTGTTGGAGTTGGATATAAATTTAATGAATTTATTGAAACAGTTTGTGAACCTAGTAAAGTACCAGGAGTTCCACCTGTTCCATTGGCATTCCAAACATTTACACTAATTGTACTTCCTGGAGTTCCCGCATGTTTTTTTGCGAATTGTAGTTCAACACTACTCACAAACAAACCAGGTGCTGGTGCTGGAAATTTATCAACTTTAGCCCTATCATCATAGTTATTATGACCAGAAATCCAACCAAAAGCACCTGTTCCTCCTGAGCCTAACAAAGAAGCGGTTCCTGAATAGTTAGTAATATCATTACAAACAACACTGCCTGCGGGTAAAACTGTTATGTAACCATTTTTAACTTCAGAATCAGTACTTGTTCCATCTCCTACTAATAAAGAAACTGTGTAAGTTCCAGCATTGTTATAAGTAACTGCTCCAGGAGAAGCTACTGATGAAGTTGATGGAGCAACTCCTCCTTGAGAAGTTACATCAAAATTCCATGAGTTTGAAGTGATTGGATTTGGTCCTCCTGATGTGTTGGTAAATGTAACTGTTTGTCCAGCAGTAATTGTTGTTGCTGAAGCAGTAAAATTGGCCGTTAAAGGAGCTGCTGCACAAAGAGTAGCACTTGCTGCATTTAAAGTACTTCTTCTATTTGCTGTAGCCATTACATTTTGCATTACTGCTTTTTGTCCATTGGTAAACATAAACATACATGCATCATTGGTATAATCCATGTAGTTTTGAAAATTATCTCCTGTGTTTCCACAAGTAGGACGAGGATGATTAGGACAACCTGACGAAGATGTTTGTTGTGTTGGTGTGTCTGCAACAAAATCATTTCCACAATTTTGATCACCCCAAATGTGTCTTAATCCTAAATAATGACCAACTTCATGGGTAGTTGTTCTTCCTAAATGAAAAGGATTTGCTGATGGATTATTTCCAAAATATAGATGTCCTATTACAACACCATCTGTGTTAGCTGCTCCAGAATTAGGAAATTGAGCAAATCCCAACAAACCACCTTGCAATTGCATCACCCATATATTGAGTACTTGGTTTGGATTCCAAGAAGTTGCAGGTTTAATTGTATTATTTATTTGAGCTGTGGAATAAC
>PHDR01000430.1 GCA_002841035.1 Bacteroidetes bacterium HGW-Bacteroidetes-12
CATAATGACTTGTGCTATTCCGCTATATAACCTAATGTTTATTTTAAAACAGTAAGGTATTCATTGGTGTCTGCTCTTTCCATCCAATTAGGATTTACTGATGAAAATATAATTTCTTTATTACTGTTTATAACATAAGTTGCTGGGATCGGTAATACATAGCTTTCATCTCCATTGTGAGCAGGAATATCCATTCCAAAAGCTACGTGTATTGGTCTTAAGGGCTCTGTTAATGTAAACGCAATTCCAAATTTCTTGGCAACTTCGTTTCCTTGGTCAAATAGAATAGGGTAATCAAATCCATTTCGAGCGATTAATTCCGATGATTTTTCAGGTAATTGCGGAGAGATAATGACTAAATTTGCACCTGCAATATTTACTTCTCTTAGCTTATTTTGTAGGTGTTTAAACTCAATATTACAGAAAGGACACCAATTACCTCTGTTGAAACTAATCACCAGAGAGCCTTTTTGTATAAGCGAATTTAAGCTGACAATATTCCCTTCAGTATCTTTCAATTCAAAATCAGGAATTATATCCCCTTGCTTTAAAGCGGTGCTCATAATTCCACTTTCGGCTAATTTACTAATTTCGACACCCATTGTTTGTAACACTTCTTGAGGAGCTTTTTCCGACATTTGTTGGGCAAATTCTCCTAGTTCTTCTTTTAAAGTCATAATTAATTATTTTTTAATGTTTTCCAATTTGTTTCAGCAAGTCTTTCCATCTCAGCTTCATTATTTAGCCAAGGCACGATGGTATTAAATGGTTTGCCCTCCCAGAAATCGTTGTAAAATAAATACAATTTTCCATCGTCTATTCTGAATGTTTCAGGGTTAACAGGAACTTTTTTATTCATTTTTGCTACTGCAAAAGCACAGTAACCATCATATTGAGGCAAAAATTTACTTGGATTAGATTTAAAAGCATTGAGATTTTCTGAGTTTACAAAGTAATAAGTTGCCCCATTATTTGTCGTAGAAAATTCAACACTACCTCTTGCCGCAAAATTAGTTGTAAAATAATTTACAACATCATACCCGTTGTTTGCCACTTTGTTTTCATTTGTGTTTACGTTTTGTGCATTCACCTTGTTTACACCTACAATGACAACTATTGCCATTATCATTTTCTTAATTACATTCATTATATTTTTGTTTTAAATTAATAATAAGGCAAAAGTATAATCATAAATTACTTTTTTAGTAACATTAAATACATTAAATTTGCTCAATAGTACAAAATAAAACACGATGGATATTTTAAGTGATATATTGTCAAAAGTTAAGCTTACAAGTGTAGTCTATTTTAAATCTGATTTTTCTGAACCTTGGGGAATGGAGATTCCCAAAGGTCCTTTTGCACAGTTTCATATCGTTACTAAAGGGCAATGTGTGTTAAAAAGCATTGATAAGACAATTCAGTTATTTGCTGGAGACATTGTCGTTTTTCCCTTCGGAGCAAGTCATTGGTTA
>PHDR01000061.1 GCA_002841035.1 Bacteroidetes bacterium HGW-Bacteroidetes-12
GAATCGTGAAAAAGAAACCGATAAGCTCAAAAGTAATTTACTTAACGGCATCAACACTACTGTTATATCACCAAGAAGATGGGGTAAATCCTCCTTAGTCGAAAAAGTAATATCCGATATAAATAAAAAAGATAAAAAAACTAAAACGCTAATTATTGATTTATTTTCGTTGGGTAGTGAAGAAGCATTTTTAGAAAATTTTGCTAAAGAAGTCATTAAAGCATCTTCTTCTAAATGGCAAGAATGGATAATTAATGGGCAAGAGTTTTTAAAAAAAATAACGCCTAAACTTAGTTTAGGAATTGACCCTACACATGATTTTAGTTTAAGTTTTGATTGGAATGAACTATCTAAAAATGAAGACGAAATACTTAACTTGCCCGAAATAATTGCCAAAAAAAAGAACATAAAATTTATTATCTGCCTTGATGAGTTTCAACACCTTGCAAGTTTTAATAATTTTCAAAATATAGAAATGAAATTGAGGTCCATTTGGCAACGTCAAAAACATGTTACATACTGTTTGTATGGTAGCAAACGACACATGATGACTGATATTTTTAACAATCCATCTAAACCTTTTTATAGGTTTGGAGACATAATGCTATTGCCAAAAATTGAAACATCAAAATGGATTTCGTTTATATGTAAAGGATTTGAAGATACAGGAAAAACAATTGATAAAGAAACAGCCGCTTTAATTCCCCTAACTATGAAAAATCATTCGTGGTATGTGCAGCAATTCGCTCACTATGTTTGGAACTTAACAAAAACAAAAGCCACTACAAAAGAAATAGCCGTTGCCTTGCAAGAACTTATTAATGCTAATTCACCACTTTATCAAAGAGAAGTTGAGATTATTAGCCAAACTCAACTAAATTTACTTAAAGCAGTAATAAAAGGAGAGAAGCAGTTTACAAGCACAAAAACAATGCAAAAATATGCGTTAGGCACACCTCACAATGTAAGTAAAAATAAAAAAATATTGATAACTAGCGATACTATTCACGAAATAAATAATGTTTACGAATGTGTTGATCCCGCTTTTGAACTTTGGTTTAAAATGCAATTTTTTAATGAAAATATAATCTAACCATTATGATAAAACTAATTGAATGTCCGAGAGATGCTATGCAAGGTTTGCATAATTTTATTCCAACCGAAAAAAAAGCGGCTTACATTAATCAATTGCTTAAAGTTGGTTTCGATACCATAGATTTTGGGAGTTTTGTTTCGCCAAAAGCAATACCTCAGCTAAAAGATACTGCCGAAGTGCTTTCAAAGCTCGATTTATCGACCACAAAAAGTAAATTATTGGCAATTATTGCTAACACCAGAGGGGCTAATGATGCTGTTTTGTTTGAAGAAATTAACTATTTGGGCTTTCCCTTTTCCATTTCCGAAACTTTTCAGCAACGCAACACAAATTCAAGCATTTTGCAATCGTTAAAAACAGTTGAAGAGGTTCAAACACTGTGCATAAAACACAATAAAAAATTAGTAGTTTATATTTCTATGGCTTTCGGAAACCCTTATGGCGATGAATGGAACAGCGATATTGTGTTGAAATGGACAAAAACATTAGCCAACTTAGGCATTGAAATTATTGCCCTGAGCGATACCGTTGGCGTTTCCAACAAAGAAAATATCAGTTATCTTTTTAGCAACATCATACCCGAATTTAAAAATATAGAAATTGGTGCTCATTTGCACACCACACCAACCACTTGGAAAGAAAAAGTTGATGCAGCTTATAAAAATGGCTGCACTCGATTTGATGGTGCAATTATGGGGTTTGGTGGTTGCCCAATGGCAACCGATAAGCTCACAGGCAATATGGCAACTGAAAACTTAATTACTTATTTTAATGAACTGAACATCAGCACAGAAATTAATACAGAAGCCTTTAACAAAAGTATGCTTGATGCTAACATTCTATTCACATAACTAACACAAAAATACAATGAACGAAATTAGTTGCTCCAATTGCCAAACCAAAATACTTTCCGCTTATTGTCCTCAATGCGGACAAAAATACATTCAAAAACGGGTAAGCTTTTATACTATTTTTACAGATTTTGGAGGTCAAATCTTTTCGCTCGAAAAATCTGTATTTGCAACTGTTTTTAACCTAATTATATCTCCAAAAAAAATAATTGAAAACTATTGGAACGGTTATCGAAATTACGACCAAAGCCCTGGTAGATTACTTTTTTATTTTCTTACCATTGCAGGACTTCATCTTCTTTTCGTTGATGAAAATATATTTCAGATTAATGTTAAAACACCATCAAGTTTATTAAGCCCTCAAATGGCAATAATTATTTTGGTAATTCCCATTTTAAGTTTAACCACTTTTATTAGCTTCCGAAATCAAAAAAGAAATTATGGAGAGCATTTTATAGCTCACACCTATTTGTTTTCTGTTTTTGGCTCAATAGTTATTATTTTAGATGATTTACTCACGCTTATTTCTAATGAATTAGAAACCTATCCTTTAATTATTCTGCTTCTTGCTATTCTATTTTGGACTTCCTTACTGTTTTCTAAAAAAAGAAGTTGGCACATTTATTTGCTGAATTTCTTTATAGAAGTTGTCGTTTTATTAGCTATTCTATCTTGCTTTGTTGTGCTTGGTTATTTTACAGGAGGTGGAATTGTTATTAAATAAGTTATATGGAAATTATTTTTTTAGACGAAGCTGATTTTAAAACTACGCAATGGGCTGGTGGAACTACCACTCAACTTTATATTTCACCTCAGCAAGCTACTTATGCCGACCTTAATTTTGATGTTAGAATTAGTTCGGCTTCCGTTCAAAAAAGCCCTTCTACATTTACTTCGTTACCCAATGTGCATCGTAAACTTATGCTGTTAGAGGGCAAAATCATTATCAATCATCAACATAAAGAGTTTGAGCAACATTTACAACTTAATAAATTTGATGTTACCACATTTGAGGGCAATTGGCAAACAACCTCTGTTGGCACTTGCACCGATTTTAACCTAATGACAACAGGAAATACAAAGAGTGATTTATCTAGCTTGCACCTCAACAAAAATAAAACGTATAACCTAATAGTGGAAAGCGAATGGAAAACCCTATTTTTGTTTGTGTTATCAGGTAATTTAACGCTCAACATAAACAATCAACATTATGTCTTAAAAAAAAATAATCTCCTCATTTTAAAACAATACAACACCTTTTCATTTCCTTTACACGCAACCCAACAAAGCGATGTAATTATTTCAAAAATAAGCATCTAAAATGAGCACCATACTTCAATATTTAGTAAATGTGTTGCTTGCAACAGCAATGCACTTGGGCTTGTTGGTTGTTCCAATTATTCTGTTAGGTTTTGCTATGCACTTTATTTCTAAACAGATGGAACAATTAACCTGCAAAATTATAGGAAAACAAGGTTATTTATATCTTTTTGGTTGGCTAGGAACGGCTGTTCACGAGGTTGGTCATTTAGTTTTTGCATTAATTTTTGGGCATCATATTTCTAATGTGAAACTATTTTCTCTAAATGCCAACAATCCCGAATTAGGGTTTGTGAAACACTCCTTCAACAAAAAAAATATCTATCAAAATATAGGTAATTTTTTTATTGGCATTGGTCCTATTTTATTAGGAGGTTCATCATTGTTTATTGTTAGTTATTTTTTGTTTAATATTAATATTAACGACCTAAATATTAGTAGTTTAAAAATAAATTACCTTTCTTTTTCGAGCGATATAAAAGCCACTTTTTATGCAGTTTATGATGTGTTAATGAACTTTTTAAAAACTATCCTTCAAAACAACAATGAAGCGTGGTGGAAATACCTATTGTTTTTCTACTTATTATTCGCTATTGGGAGTTCCATTTCACTAAGTAAATCGGATATTAAAGGCTCGTTGCAAGGATTGCTTTTATTTATTTCCCTTATTCTTTTATTTAACCTTTCCACTTATTGGATAGGCAATTTTGCTACAACTATTTTTGCATTTATAGCCCAATTAATGACTAGTTTTTACCTTGTTTTATTGATTTCTATCGTATTTAACTTAGGCTTTCTGCTCTTTTTATGGATAATTACCCTTTTCATTCCAACAAAAATAGAAAAGAAAAAAATAAAATAGAAAAAATACTTTCTCGCCAATTTTTTATTATACATTTGCCGTGTTATTGGTTTCCAATTTTTGGAATTAATAGGGAATTAGGTGTAACACCTAAACTGTACCCGCAACTGTAAACTCTAGTAGTTTTTACATTTTGCCACTGATTAATCATCGGGAAGGCGTAAAAATAAGGAGTAAGTCAGGAGACCTGCCACTAACCGAAGTTGTTTATTTTTCAACAAGGAGTCATAGCTCATTGTTAAAGTTTAAATTCTTCAAAAGCTTTCGGGAATAAAGGCGAAGATTTTTTCAAAAAAAAATTCTCTTCACTTTATTTTTTTATACAACAAGCTAATCTTGTTCTTAATTTTTTAAGAATTTGATTGGTTTGAGTTAAGAATTTTATTAACCTCATTAAAAAAAAAGAAGATGAGAAAAAAAATCAAAATAGCAAGTTCTATCTTGCTCGGACTAATGTTATCCGCAACAAACATTAATGCTCAAGCCGTTTCCGACTTTGAAAACTTAACCTTATCACCCAATTCATTTTGGGATGGTTCAGACCAAAGTGGCACACACCAAAACGGAACATTTAATTCATTTTTTTTAAGTGGAAATGCCGTTTTTCCTAATGTTTATGATACTTCTTTTGGGGCAGTTTTCGGCTTTTGGTCGAGCGGTTTTGCCTATTCTAACATAAAAGATAGCACCACAGCAGGTGTTGGAAATTTATATGCCGCTCGGGCAGGAAGCGGATTTAACAATTCGCAAAATTATGCTGTTGGGCAAAACAATTCCATTAACCAACTTACGCCTGCACTTCAAAACACCACTGTTTCTGGGGTTTTCATTACCAATGGAACTTATCCTGCTTTGAGTATGAAAAATGGCGATGCGTTTGCTAAAATTTTTGGTGGAGCTTCGGGCAACGACCCCGATTGGTTTTTGCTCACCATTAAAGGGTATAGCAATGGCGTTTTAACCAACAACAGTGTAGAATTTTATTTGGCTGATTATCGTTTTTCGGATAACACACAAGATTACATTGTAGAAAATTGGCAGTGGGTTGATTTAACAGGCTTGGGAGCCGTTGATAGTGTGCAGTATTTTCTAACCTCATCAGACACAGGTGCTTTTGGAATGAACACGCCCGCTTTTTTCTGTTTGGATAATTTTAACGACCAAACTGTTGCTGTTAAAGAAATTACACTGCAAAATACGTTTTCAATTTATCCAAATCCTGCAACAGACAACATTTATTTTAACACAGAAAATACGATTGATTTAGTTGAAATAATAGATGTTACAGGAAAAACACTTTTATCGAAAACAAATTTAGGAATTGGTTTACAACAACTTAATGTTGCTGAACTTACCAACGGAATTTATTTCGTTCGGATATTAAGTGGAGATTCTATTAAAATAAGCAGACTAATTAAAAACTAAACGAACTTCCAAACCTAACAGGTTTCTAAAACCTTTTAAACAAACTATAAAACCTAACAGGTTTTAAAAACCTGTTAGGTTTAAAAAATTACAACCAATGAAAAACTATTCATACTTACTTATTTCATTTTTAATTTGCAATTTTCAATTAATGGCACAAGGGCCTTTTGCTCCAGCTGCCAACCAAACAGGAAGCACTGCCATTCATAAAGATTCAACTGTTTTTGTAGGCTGGGCAACCAGTGCAGTTATTGATAGAGGTTGGCAAGATATTTCAAACACTGCGTTAGGAAAAACTACGGTTGGTAATGACACTTCAGCCACAGAAAAAGCGGGAGTTAACGGAATTGTTAGTTTAGGCGATGGAGGAAGTGCCATTTTAACTTTTGCTACTCCAATAATGAACGGACAAGGAGCTGATTTTGCTGTTTTTGAAAACGCTTTTAATGCCACATTTTTAGAATTGGCTTTTGTGGAGGTAAGTTCCGATGGCAGTAATTTTTTTCGTTTTGATGCGATTTCATTAACACAAGACACGCTTCAGTTAGACAATAATGCTACCATAGATGCAACCAACATCAACAATTTGGCAGGAAAATACCAAGCCCAATATGGAACACCTTTCGATTTAGATGAATTAAGTGGCATTAGTGGTTTGGACATCAACAACATAACGCACGTTAAAATTATTGATGTTGTAGGAAGTATTAATGCAACTTTTGGCACTTTTGATAGTCAGAGCAATAAAATAAACGACCCTTTTCCTACACCTTTTCCTTCGGGAGGTTTTGATTTAGATGCTGTTGGAGTGATTCATTCGTTGAGTACTTCTGTTTCCGAAAATAGTAATGTTGTGCAACAAATCTATCCAAATCCTATTGTAAATGAAGTAACTGTTCAACTCAACCAATTAGAAAACTATTTTTATTCTATTAACGATATAAGTGGTAAAACACTAATTAATGGGCAATCAAATGATTTTCAGCTAACTATTAATGTTTCATCTCTAAACAAAGGAATTTATTTTTTAACGATTATAACAACAAACAATCAAAAATCAATACATAAAATAGTGAAGCAATAATTAGCATCTGCTCATAAAATCGAGAGTTTGAGTCAGAATGTTCGAGTTCGAGGTTTCGATAATCTGAAAATCAGGAATGTACTAAAGTACATGACTGATTTGAAGATAGAGAATAACGAAGAAATCGGACATTGTGGACAAACTCTAATTAAAAAACGAATTGGTTAAACATATTACACATATCATTTTTATTGTATTAAGTTCTAACTTGTTGGCACAAGAAAAGTTAGATACTATTCATTTTAAACCATTTACGGTAGTAGATTTTAAACTTCCAACCAGCTACACCACAACAAAAATAGATTCAGCAGCAGTTGTATCGAGCCAAAATTTATCGGATATGTTACAACAAAATTCTACCGTTTTTATAAAAACGTATGGAGCTGGCTCATTGGCTTCCGTGTCGTTTAGAGGAACGGGGGCTTCGCACACAAAAGTGTTGTGGAATGGCGTTGCGTTAAACTCACCAATGAACGGACAAATAGATTTTTCGCTTTATCCAACTTTCTTTTTCGACAATGCAGAGCTTCATCATGGAGCAGGAGGTTTAATAGACGGCAATGGAGCTTTGGGCGGGAGTGTTTTGATGAACAATGCCACTCCCGATTTTAGTGCTTCTAAAAAACCTTATCAACTAAGCATTTCATCGACTGTGGGCAGTTTTGGGAAGTATATAAACACTATAAAAGCCAGTTATAACACTAAAAAAAATTGGATGTTAGAAACCCGAATTTATTATGCTGTGGCTGAAAATAATTTTGAATATATAAACATTGCCAAGCAAAATAATCCGAAAGAAAAGCTTGAACGTGCTAATTTTACTCAAAAAGGAATACAACAAAGTATAATTAAAAAATTAAAAAACAATACCTTAGGTGTTCGTTTTTGGTATTTTAATAGCGATAGAAATTTATCGCCAACACTTTTATCTGAAAATAATAATGAAGCTCAAAAAGACGAATCGTTTAGAACTTTGTTAGAGTGGAAAGGGTTTGTCGAAAAATTTTCTTATCAATTAACAGGGTCATTTATTGCTGATAAATTGATTTATGAAAATGAAAAAAGTGCAATTTTATCGGAAAGCAACACTAAAACCACAGGATTAAACGGAAACTTAAGTTATTATATCACAAAAAAAACAACACTGCTTGCTAAGGTAAACCTGCAAAATGAAAATGCCAATTCCGATGGTTTTTTAACTACTAAAAACCGATTAAACACTAGTTTTTTAGTTGGTTTGGAAAGTAAAATTAAGAAACTTGATGTAGCCATTTTTAACAGAACATCGAAGGTAGAAAACAACAACAATTTTTTTGCTCCAACACTAAGTTTAGGCTATCAACTTCCTAAAATTGAGCAGTTTTACGTAAAAGCTTCTTTCGGAATTAACTACAATTATCCCACTTTTAACGATTTGTATTGGAATCCAGGAGGCAATCCTGATTTAGTTCCCGAAAAAGCAAAAATGAGCGAAGTAGGGTTAAAATACTTGCCAAAAAACAATAAAAATGTAGCTGCCGAAATAACATATTTTTATTCGTTAGTAGATAATTGGATATTGTGGCAACCAACCGCAACCGCAATTTGGTCGCCAACCAACTTAAAAAAAGTTGAAAATAAAGGGGTAGAAGCAAGGTTATCGGTTCAACAAAAAATTTCGGAAGTTATTATTAAAATTTCTTCAAAATATGCCTACACACAATCAACGAACATAGAATTGCATAGCACTGACAACGCATCAATAAATAAACAACTTATTTATGTGCCAAAACAACAATTTAATACCGATTTTTTGGTTCAATTTAAAAACACCTCGCTTTCTTATTACTATCGCTACACAGGAATTAGGTATATTAGTACCGATAATAATTGGTTGTTGCCCTCAAATTATGTTTCTGATGTGGCTATTCAACAACAAATTAAAATAACCAATTACAACTTAGCACTAAAATTTAGAATCAATAATCTTTTCAATCAAAATTATCAATCAATAGCTTGGCGACCAATGCCACAACGCAATTACCTTTTAACCCTTTCGTTTAGTTTATGAAAAAAGTATGCTTTTTGTTTGTTGTATTTATTCTTTTTTCTTGTTCAAAAGAAGAAATTGGTCCGCAATGTAAAAATTGTGTTGGAAATCCAATAATACCCAATTCTGATAAAAAAATACTAATTGTTAATGAAGGTAATTTTGGTTTCGGTAATGCCTCACTTTCGGTTTATAATCCTACAACAAAAGAGTTAACTAATTCAGTTTTTCAGCAAGCCAATAATTTTCCGTTGGGCGATGTGGCTCAATCGGCAACATTAATTAACAATACTATTTATGTGGTTGTTAATAATTCAAGTAAAATAGAAGTGATAAACAAAACTAATTTTACTTCAATAGCAACGCTTACTGGATTAATTTCGCCACGCTATATATTGCAAATAAACAACACAAAAGCGTATGTGAGCAATCTTTTTAGCAATCAAATTCAGCTCATAAATCTATCTAACAACACAATAATAGGGAGCATTTCAACACCTTCCAATTGGACAGAAGAAATGCTTTTATTTAATGATACTGCCTACATTTGTGATGTTTCTAACAACCAAATCCTACTAATAAACACCAATTCTGATGCAGTAATAACAAGTGTTTCAACAGGCGAACAACCCCTTAGTTTGGTGAAAGACAAAAACAATAAACTATGGATATTGTGTGATGGAGGCATAAACTCTTCATTGCCGCAACTAATAAAATTTAATCCACAAACAAGACAAACAGAACAAGTTTTTACCTTCAATTCAATTAATGAATCGCCTTCTGAAATTGAAATAGATTCGGCAGGAGAACACATCTATTTCATTAACAATCATATTTATAAAATGAATATTAATGATGCACAATTGCCCGCAACAAGTTGGGTTTCCAATAATAACCATATTTTTTATGGATTAAAAATAGACCAAACAACCAACGATATTTATGTTTCTGATGCAAAAGATTTTGTGCAGAACAGCACTGTTTTTAGGTATTCGCAAAACGGACAACTCCTACATCAATTCAATGCAGGGATTAATTCAGGAGCTTTTTTGGTAGTAGAATAATTTAAAAAAAAAAAGTCCTTTTTTTAATTTTAGGTATTCAACAGTTATTCATATTTTTTACTTTTACAGAAAATATATGGTTAAACCAACCAAAAAACATTCTTAATTTTAACATTCTTAACTCACAATGTTAAATTAAACAAATTTATAGTATGAAAAAAACAAACTTAAACAGTGTTCTTCTTTTTGGAACAATGTGTATTCTGTCGTTAAACAGTTTTTCACAAAGCAAAACCATTTCTACAACTTCTCAACCATTAAGCAATCAGATAATTAATGGAAAGAAAACAATACAAAAAACCAATTTCCAACCCTCACCAGGTATTTGGCAGGACATTTCTGAAAATTCTTTTGTAGTAAAAGGTACTCGTCAAATTATTCCCGACAATTACAGAACAGTTACTTTGGATATTAATTCTTTAAAAACAATGCTTTCAGGAGCAATATTAAGAGCAAATACTTCATCATCAAATGAAATTATTATTTCACTACCTAATCCTGATGGAGGTTTTACAGAATATAAGGTGTATAAAAATACAACTATGCACCCTGATTTAGAGGCTAATTTCCCAGAAATTAGAACGTATGATGCTATTTCAGTAGCTAATCCTTCTGTTTTTGCTAAAATAGACATTACTCAAAAAGGATTTCATGCTATGATTCTTGAACCAGGAAAAAGTGCTATTTTTATTGATCCTTACGCTAAAAATGATGTAGATAACTACATCGTATATTATAAAAAAGATTACAATGGAACAGCACGTCAATTTTCATGCGATTTTGATACTCATAATAATGATGAATTAGAAAAAAACTCAGGTAATGTTAATCAAGGTGTAACCTTTGGTGATTGCGATTTACGAACATATAGATTAGCATTAGCTGCTACAGGAGAATATACTGCTTTTCATGGAGGAACTGTT
>PHDR01000431.1 GCA_002841035.1 Bacteroidetes bacterium HGW-Bacteroidetes-12
CAAACTATTGCTATACTTACTGGTTTTATTCTTGGCTCCCTAAGTATTCTTTGGCCTTGGAAAACAGAGATCTACAGATTAAACACTCTAGGTGAATTTATACTTAAAGATGGAAATAAAATTGTACAAGGGTATGAACTGTTTATTCCAGATTCACTAAACTCTGAGGTAATTTCTGCAATTTTACTAGCCATAGTTGGCTTTATTATTATTGCCCTCATGGAGAAATTTGCCAATAAGCAAAAGGAATCAAGCACTTAAAACTAATCTTTATATTGCTATCATGAACCTTACAAAGAGAAAATTCTTTTTCGCGAGTTTCATGTTTCTTGTTCTCGCTTTCATTCTCTTTGCTGCATTTCTAATTCCTCGATACGGAGTCACTCCATTTGATGAAGGTATAGTTTTACTCGATTTACGATTTTGCTACACCAACTTTGATGTTTTTCAATTATTCTCTCATTTAGGCGAAGATGGGAGGGAAGCATATCAATTTTTTATCATTTACATTGATATGTTTTATCCGGTTATCTATGGACTAGGTCTTGTCATTCTGCTAAACATCTTAATTAAGTTCTTAGGAACGGATACAAGAAGAGTACTTTGGCTATCGTATTTGCCATTTGGTATTGTATTTTTCGATTATATTGAAAATTTTAATACCCTTTATTTGCTGAACAGTTTTCCCTTGATAAGTGATAATGCAATACTTTTAGGTTCAATTGCTACTGCTGCTAAATGGATATTTGTTTTTTTATCTCTTCTTATTTTAATTATCATTATTTTTACGCTCTTAGCCAAATATTTTAGGCATGTCATAAAAACAAAGCGATAATTATTTGATGGTCTTACTCCGATTTTTATTTATTTTTTTTATAATTCTGTCGGTTAACTCTTTCGGACAGGATTGCTCACCACGTAGCATTAATTTTAAAAGTGGCGAAAAGATTACCTACCGAGCTGTTTACAATTGGGGATTTATTTGGGTTAATGCAGGAGACGTTGAGTTTTTAGTTTATGATACCATATACATGGGAAAGCCAGCATTCCATTTCAAATCGCAAGGTTGGAGTTTAAAACAGTACGATTGGTTTTTTAAGGTTCGCGATAGGTTTGAGTCCATTGTTAGTACATCCCTACAACCCCTTTGGTTCGAAAGAGACACATACGAGGGAGGATTCATGGTTTATAATCGATACGATTTCAATCCCTCTGCTAAAAACTTAGTGGTTGCAAGTCAAACATCAGATAGACCTTTCAAAGTTGATACATTAGCGTTAAAAGGCTGCACATTTGATGTTCTAAGTGCTATCTACTTCTGCCGAACACTTAATTTCGATTTATATAAAAAGGGGGATCGAATACCGCTTACCATGGCCATTGATAATGAAGTATTTGATTTGTATATTCGATATTTAGGAAGAGAGAGGCTCTTAACCCGCGACGGTAAGGTTTACAAT
>PHDR01000432.1 GCA_002841035.1 Bacteroidetes bacterium HGW-Bacteroidetes-12
CAAAGTGCATTTATTGAGAACGATCCTCTGCGTTCATAGGCCTCGTCAACCACATCGTCGTGAATTAATGTTGCGGTATGCAGAAGCTCAATCATTCCAGCACCAACTTGAGTAGAAGAGGTTATTCCGCCATTTAATCCTGCCGATAGATAAACCAGCATAGGCCTAACCTGTTTACCCTTTCTACGATAAATGTAATTAGTTATTATACCGAGCAGTGGAACTTTGCTTTTCATTATGCTTTTGAAATAGGGCTCAAAAGCTTTTAGCTCATCATCTACTGGTTTTTTTATAGTATTTAGATTTGGCACGAAAAGATTCTTTTATGATTATAGACAAAATAAGTACATTTTTTGTTCATATGCTTTATTTCAGCGCCCTAAATATTTTACAAGCCAGATAATTATTAAAGATACTTATTGAATTCCTTTATTCATCAAATATTCAAAAGAAATCAAATATAGAATGTTCATATTGTAAAGTATTTATATATTTGTATCACATAAATATGTTCTGAATATGCCAAAGGTAAAGGATTTAAGAATTGAGCAGCTTGAGCAGGCTGCTAGTATGCTAAAAGCCATAGCGCACCCCATGAGGATTGCGATTTTAAATTATTTAGAAGATGGAAAACGCATGACTGTTACACAAATACACGAAATGTTAAAGATTGAGCAGTCTACCACATCCCATCATTTGGGGATTTTAAAGGACAAAGGCGTTCTTTCATCCAAGAGGGAAGGGAAAAACACCTTTTATTTTATCAAAAATGACAGTCTATCAAAAATAATGGAGTGCATAAACAGGTGTACAACATAATTCTTTAGGTTTTTTTTATACTCTTCTTTACACTAACAAATAGTTTTGGGCAAACATGGATAATCAACTCTATGATTGCCCAAATGTTTTTTATGTATTTTTAGAACATTGTTTAAGACAAGCTGTTTCCCTTTTGGTTTATTAATTCATTATCAATTACTTTTTCCCGCATTTAGTTTGAACAATGTATTATTTTTGTAAAAAATCATAGTATGTCTAAGATAAGGTTAACCAAGGAGTTCACTTTTGAAATGGCTCATGTGCTTGAGGGATACGACGGACCCTGTAGAAATGTTCACGGCCATTCATATCGGCTTAAAGTTACTGTAATTGGCTCGCCTATAACCGATATAGCCAATCCGAAGCTAGGAATGGTAATGGATTTCGGTCAGCTAAAAACAATCGTTAAAAAGAGGGTTGTTGATCGTTTTGATCATGTTTTGCTGGTGAAGAGTGACAGTGAACTATTAAAGCAATGCAACCTTTTGTCACTTGGAAAAATTGAGCCTGTTGATTATCAACCTACATGCGAAAACTTGTTGATTCACATTGCTGAGTTAATATCCTCCGAACTTCCTTCTGAGATTAAGCTTCATAGCCTTAAATTGCACGAAACAGCAACTAGCTTTGCTGAGTGG
>PHDR01000433.1 GCA_002841035.1 Bacteroidetes bacterium HGW-Bacteroidetes-12
TGTTTTTGATTTGCGTGATTCTATTTCTATTTATAAAGGACAGAAAGAAGTAGTAACAAAAATAAAACACATTAAAGGAACCATTAATTCCTCTTTGTATAAAACACTTTCAGATAAAAAAGCAAGTCCTGTTTTAGCAATTGAAATGGCAAATGTATATGCCTGGACTATTGATTTTTATAGCATTCAAAAAGGCGATTGGTTTGATGTTGTGTATGAAGAAAAATATGTTGGAGATCAATTTGTGGGAATAGGAAAAATATTAGCTGCAAACTTCAATCATTATGGTAAAGATTATTATGCTTATCGATTTGAGCAAGACGGAATAACTAATTTTTATGATGAAAAGGGCAAAAGTTTAAAAAGAGCATTTCTTAAGTCTCCATTAGAATTTGGGAAATTAACTTCTGGTTTTACAATGAAACGCTTTCATCCTGTTCAAAAAATAAACAAACCTCATTTAGGAACAGATTATGCAGCTCCAACAGGCACGCCAATTTTGGCAACTGGCGATGGTATTGTAATTGAATCTGCACATAAGGCGTACAATGGAAATTATGTGAAAATTAAACATAACAGCACTTACACAACCCAATATTTACACATGAGCAAACGATTAGCAAAAACAGGTCAGCGAGTTAAGCAAGGTGATGTAATTGGTTATGTAGGAAGCACAGGGTTAGCAACAGGCCCTCACGTGTGTTACCGATTTTGGAAAAACGGTGCTCAAGCCAATCATTTAAAAGAAGAAACACCTCCTGCAGAACCCGTTAAAGAAGAATTTATGGAGGCTTTTAAACAACTCAAAGATAGCCTTAATAAAAAAATGAATCCTCCTGCCGAAATGGTTGTGTTATAAACAATTTAAGTTTTTTATTAACAATCAAATAAAAATGAGCTTTTCAAAATAGGTCAAGGGGGTTTATATACCTAATTTTGTAATTTCTTAACAATAAAGAAAACGCCACAGATTCACAGATTAAATATATGAAATATTCCGAAAAGGATTTTCCGTTACAAAAAGAAACTTACCAAATCATTGGGATATGTATGGAAATTCATCGTATTTTGGGAAAGGGTTTATTGGAAATTGTTTATAAAGACGCTATTGAATATGAATTTAAAAACAAAAATATTCCATATCAACGCGAGAAAAAATATGAGGTTGAATACAAAGGAATAATTCTACCTCATTACTTTTTTGCTGATTTTGTTGTATTTGACAAAATTATTTTAGAAGTCAAATCTAAGAAAGGAATAGTTGATAAACATTATAGTTGGGTAATAAATTATTTAGGAATATCTAAATGTCCATTAGGTTTAATTGTCAACTTTGGAGAAAATTCATTAGTTACAAAAAGAGTCATTTTATAATCTGTGAATAATATACACAGATTAAAAACAACCTTTGGTTGTTTTATTAGTGAAAATCTGTTAAAAATGAGCTTTTTAT
>PHDR01000062.1 GCA_002841035.1 Bacteroidetes bacterium HGW-Bacteroidetes-12
TTACATAATAGGTAGTAGTTGTGGGTGGATTTACAGTTGGATTGAGGGCATTTACATCATTGATAAACACATTGGGCGACCATACATAAGTGCTTGCTGAATCTAAGTTGTTGCCTATGCTTGCTGTATCTCCACTGTTTATGGTAACAGCTACCCCTGCGTTTGCGGGTGTTATTTCCTCTAAGCTAAAATTATCCATATAATAGTAGGCTTGTTTATTATCTGGTAAGCCAACCGATGCCATAGAACCATTACATAAAGTATCGGTCCAATTATCTTGGTGCAAGTTGCCTATGGTGATGTAATTTTCATTTCCAACAGCAGTATAGCTTCCTTCTATTCGCATCCAATTGAGTTTATCAGTATAAAAAACAGTGCTGTCTGCCATTACGTGCGGCTGTATATATATTAAATAGGGAGAAGTACCTAAGGTAGGATCCATAGGGGTAGGCGAAAAATAAGCATCACTGCGGTTTACGGCACAATTAAAAGTATCTGCCAATGAAATGTAGTACGACAAGCAATACTGCTTCCCTGAGCTTAGCGTAACACTAGTTTTAGCGATAACAGGCTCTCTAATACTAACATTTGGAGGAGAACTTGAATTAGATGCAAAATAAGTGCATCCAAAGTAATAAGTACCATGTTGAGCAGCTTGATAGCCGTAAGGAAAATTAGGACCACAACTGCTAATAGGACACACATCAGGAGAACCAAATTGCGGAAATTCCCAAGGAGCAAGCATCGCATAACCGGTAGTATCCCAATTAATGTCTTCAATGCTTCCATTGAGAATTAAATTAGAAGCACCTGTTTTGTTATGGGTAATTCGGTTGTTGGCTGTTCCTATAGGAAATTCCATGCAATCGTTAAAATATAAGGCTTCTTGTATGAAATTCCCTAACAAGTTACGAGCCAACACGGTGGCATCGCCTCCTTGTTGGATGCAGATGTTCCCTATGGTGTAGAGGGTGGTGCTGTCAGCCATCGTTAACACATAATTGGTGTCTAACAAACTAGTTAGCCAAATTTCGTTTACGGCTTTGGTGTTATGCTCTGCCACATTGGTAGGGATAATGCTGTTGTTGGTGCTTTGTGCCGTAGCCAAATCGTTACTGCCTATCAGTTCGTTGGTGGTGCTTATTTTTCCAATGTTTTGGTTCAGCTCTTGGTTAAAAAAGCTACTCAGTTCGTTATCTGCCATTAACGTTCCTGTAGTGTCTGTTTTTATCAAATGGAAGGCTTGTCGTTTTTTCAAAAATTTATCCACGGCACTGTTGCCCGCACTGTCTGCTTGGTGCAGCAAGGCTTTGGCATTGTCTAAGGGATTACCCAACCGAGCAGTACAGAAAGGAGGTAAGCCAGTAGCGGTAAATAATCCACCTCCTGGTGTAGTGCTTGGAAAATATTCAGCTCCTGGAAAATCCGACCCATTACTACACGGAAAAGTTTTAAAGCCACCAACAGCACAATTTTGTGGACCTACATTGGGCTTGCAAAACAGTGGAGAGTTGGTGTTGGCACCAGGTGTAAATAAGGTAAAGGTATGGTTGAGGGTAATGTTATTGTTATCATTTCTTCCCCACTCGTTGCCACTGGGCTGTGTAGCAGAGCCTTGTTGCCCTATAATGGCTCCATTTGCCAGCACTAAACCATATTGTGCTTTGTTCATTATATTGGTTCTAAACTGCGAGAGGCTGTTGGGCTGGTCAAAGAGTACACCTACATCTACAAAATTAATGGTATTGCAGGTAACTACACTTCCTTGGCAGTTGTTCAGGTAAATGCCCGTAATGGCATTATTAAAGTTGGTAGCAGAGGGAATGGTGCTGTTATTAGTGGTGCTAATGTTGGTGTTGTTACTTACCAAAGCACCTTCGCACGAGTTTAAGCGTATCACTTGCTTGGGTGAGTTGGTGTTAAATTTAACCGAAAGTTCGTTGTTGATGTCAATGTTGAGCATGTTGTTCACATTTTCAAACAACAGGGCATTGCGTTCACAGTTTTTTACCGTGTTGTTGGTCACATTTACACTGCCTGTAACTGCATTGCTGCCTGCCAAACTTTGCATCCATATCCCTTGGTTGCAATAGGTGTTGGTACCCGTAACATCTATTTTATTGTTGGCAAGTTGTATGTTTTGTGTGATGACTTGAGTACTGTTGCGGTTGATAAAAATACCTGTTGCATAGTTATTAATCGTATTGCCTGTGATGGTATAAGTTAATATTGCTACAGAACCACTACCAGATAGGGTATTAAAAACAGCCAATCCGAAGCGTCCAGTATTGTTGGTAAAAATAGGAAATGAGGGTGATGTTAGCGTATTGGTCAATTCATTATTGATAAAACTAATGTTTCTATAATCAGAAATGTTCGCTCCTCTGTAGCAATTATTAAAGGTATTTTTTTCTTTGTTATTGGTACCTCCTATGGTCATAGAGAAAACATTTCTTGGGTCTGTAGCCCAAACTCCTACTCCTGTCATAAAGTTACCTCTAGTAACATAACCAGTAAGGTTGGCAAACTGGTTATTGATAACGGTAAAATTAGCATCAAATACCTTAATACCAAAATCTAAGTAATCGAACAGGTTGTGGGTAGATTTTCCGAAACTGTTTATGCCTATGGTAGCTGTTGTAAAAGAACTCAACACGCCATGCTGGCTGCGTGTGTTGGGAGTAGTAGAAGTAATTACACTGCCCAACGGATAAATGGCAGTATTGTTATTGAACAAGTTATCTTTTAATGTAGCAAAAGAACCGTTATTAAAATTGGTTTGATACAATGTTGCAGGAAAGTTTCTGCAGGTAAAAATGGTGTTGCCTACTTGTATGTTGGCAGGGATTTGGTTTGCTGTAAATACAGAAGAAAGTTTTATTCCAGTGATGTTACGGTTAAAGATGGTTCGGTCTACGGTTATAAAACCACCCTCCATCCAATGGATGGCATTGTTGGCATCTTCAATAATGGTGTAGTTCTCTACTACTAAATTAGCTCCATTGGTAACGGTAATTTCTTCCCACAGTTGGGTACAAGAAAACAGGTGGCATTTGCTAAGGGTTAGCGTAACTGATGGGTCTATAGCTATTCTCGCTCCTGCTGCCATTCTGAATTTTACATTGGTATAAGTGGTAGTACTCGTAATGGTAAACAACCCTTGCACATCTACCACCGAGCCATTAGGGATGGAAATGGCTGAGGTGGAACCGTTGGGAAGGGTGAGGGTGGTTGGGAGGATGCAGTCTGGGTTGGTAATGCAATTGGGGGCAACAGTAACAGTAACAGAAGAAGTGGCAGTACATCCATTAACATCTGTAGCAGTAACAGTAAAAGTGGTAGTAGTTGTAGGAGAAACTACATAAGGATTACCTAAAAAATTTCCAGGATTCCACACATATGTAGTTGCACCACTAGCGGTTAATGTTACAGATTCCCCTGTGCAAATGGATGTAGTTGATGCGGTAACAGACAAATTTATAGTTGAATTAACTACTTCAATAATAGCTGTTACATCATACACACAACCTGAACTTGATGTGTATGTATAAGTAATACTATGATTTCCAACACCCGCCAACGAAGGGTCGAAACTATAAATTCCCGTACTGGAGTTAAACATAACCCCATTACCACTAAATACACCACCCGATGGAGCAACATACAATGATAAATCAGGTAAAATTTGATTGATACATAATGTTGAAGGAGGTGTGAAAAGCGGTTGTGTCCCATCAACAAGAATAGAAATTTCGTCTATTAATACATAAGTAGAATGATTAGTAGGATTTGATGTACTGTAAGCAGCATTAATAATGGTAAGATAATTAATAGGAAATGTATTAGAGTTCGTAAAAGGGATACTAAAATAATTCCATTGGTTATTGTTTGGTACGATTTGATATGCTAACGTACTAAGAGTTGCTGGAGTAGAATTAAACCAACCAAATATTGGGGGTACTTGATTTTGAGTACCCGCAAAAATTAAAGTTGCAGGTAAATTTTGTGAACCGAAAAAATTATTAGCAACCCTCGCCCTAAAAGAAAGAACATAATTTACACTTGAATTAGGTTGTATCGGACTGCTTAAATTATTTTGTATAGCTTCGTTGCCTGTATTATGTACAGCCCATAATCCCAACATAGCATTGTTTAAATTAGCACCATTGTTCCATGTATCAGATGTTGGATTGCAATATGTAGTAGGAACAGTAATATTGAAATTAGTAATCGGTATACAATTTCTAACGTACAAATCTGGTGTTGCAGAAAAAGGATTCCAACAATTGATTGATGGAGGTGGAATTTCACTAAAATTTCCCATCTGCCCACAGTTTAAGTTATTTTCAAACCCTCCATTAGTTATTACATCACAAGCATTTGGAATGCAGCTTCCATTTAAAACGTATATATATATGTAAGTAATATTCCCCCTGTTACCATTACTAGAAACAGGAATATAACGTAATAAAGCCAAACCAATTGATGTTGCAGTATAATTAAAAGTAGTACCTGAGGTCGTATTAACAGTTCCGTTACCGTAAATATCTTGTAAACATTCAAAACTAACAGCATTAAAATCATTTGATAATATCCCTGTTACAGGAATAGTGTTCCCTACTGCTACAGTATATTGAAAAAAACTATTTGCACCTATTCCATCATTTATTCCTGCAACTTGTAATCCCGGGCAAGCAGTTCCTCCGTAATTAAAAAAATTAAGGTTGGCAGCATTTCCGTAAAAGGTATTTACAGTGTATCCAATATCACACAACACCTTTCGTTCTTCCGATTTTAAATACCTTTTCATAAATGTTGCTCCCGTCCCATTAGCATCAGACATCACATAATATTCATCGTTTGGAAATGAATTAGGAGTATGGCACATATCCTCTAAATGACTTAAGCTACTTGGTGCAGCAAATGTTGAAGGTGTATATGCAGCTTGATTAACACTTCCCGTAAATTGAATATGTGTAGAACAATTAAATGGGCTAGGTGTCATTACATTAGGATTAAGAGAAGTGTTAAACCCAAAATTATATAATGAACAACTTCCTGTATTAGTTATTAAGGGTTGATTAGTTGAAGTTTGTAAAAACAAATCATACCGAGAATAATATTGATTGTTTACACCTAATTTTGACGCTCCATTAGCATCAATTAATGAAGCAAATCCAAGTGCATGAGTTGCCTCATGTAAAGCGACAGTATACATATCGTATAATCCAACAAGAGTTGTTTGAGATAAATCAGTATGCCAATTAATAGTAGGGTCAGAAAAATTAAAAGCTACTACACCGTGATAAAAAGACGCATTTGGTCCACCTAACGAATTTAATGGAGAGGTTACATTGGTATAAGAATTCGTTCCTGAGTTAATGGTTTTCCATATTTCGTTATCAACAATACCTCTAAATGTTGGAGCATTTGAAGGCATAGTATAAAAACCACTCGCTAAACCTAAAACACCACTGGTAGCTGGACTCGAAATAATATTTGCAATATCTCTTACCCAAATATTTACTTTTACATTAGGATTAGCAGGCACAATAAATTGCGACAAATCATTAAAAAGCTGACAAATAACATTTCTTCTTGCAACCTGAATCGGAGAACTTCCATCCATACCACTATTTGCTTCAAAATAAAGGTCAAAATATCCACCGCTACATAAAAATACAGATTTTTGAACATTATTGCTATCTAATCTCGTATCAATTCTAATGTCTTCTAAAGAATATTTAGTTCCAAATCTATCAAAAACTTCATCAAATATTCCATTTGGTGACATTTCCTGATTAATGTTTTGTTGTGTTGACTGACTGCACACAAAATTTGCTATCGTAGCAAACAAAAAGATAAAGACTATTTTTTTCATAGTAGCAGGAATTTAGTTCATAACAAAGCTAAATTCTTTTTTCTACACCTCCAAATTTATTTTTACCTGTCTATCAGCAAATTAATTTTGTTTACTACAAAAAATGGAAATAACCAGTTACTTCAAAATTTCTCTCGAAATAACTAATTTTTGTATTTCTGAAGTTCCTTCACCTATCGTACAAAGTTTTGAGTCTCTGTAAAACTTCTCTACGGGGAAGTCTTTGGTATAACCATAGCCTCCAAAAATTTGTACTGCATCAGTAGAAACTCTAACCGCAACTTCCGATGAATAGTATTTTGCCATTGCAGAAACTTTGGTTACGTCCTTGTGTGCATCTTTTAAATGAGCCGCTTCATAAATCAATAACTCAGCAGCATCTATTTCGGTTGCCATATCGGCTAATTTAAAGGCAATTGCTTGAAATTTAGAAATGGGTTGGTTAAATTGCTCTCTTTCTTTGGAGTAGGCCAATGCTGCTTCATAAGCTCCTTTTGCAATTCCTAAACCTAGTGAAGCAATAGAAATTCTGCCTCCATCTAAAATTTTCATGGCTTGTATAAACCCTTCGCCAACATTTCCCAACACATTGTCTTTATGCACCCTACAATCAGCAAAAATTAATTCTGCAGTTTCGGAAGCTCTCATTCCTAATTTATTTTCTTTTTTTCCTGATGAAAAGCCTGGTGTTCCTTTTTCGATAACAAATGCGGTCATGTTTCTGGAAGTACCTTTTTCGCCTGTTCGGGCAATAACTACAGCTACATTTCCCGAAATAGCATGTGTAATAAAGTTTTTAGCTCCATTTAGCACCCAATAATCGCCATCTTGTTTAGCATTGGTGTTCATTCCTCCAGCATCAGAACCTGTATTGTGTTCGGTTAGTCCCCAAGCTCCTATCCACTCGGCTGTTGCTAGTTTAGGCAACCACTTTTTTCGTTGTTCTTCGTTTCCAAACATATAAATATGGTTGGTGCAGAGCGAGTTATGTGCAGCAACAGAAAGCCCTATTGAACCACAAACTTTTGAAATTTCGGAAACAACTACCACATATTCGTTGTAACTCATTCCCGAGCCTCCATATTCTACGGGAACAACAGCTCCCATTAAGCCTAATTCTCCTAATTTTTTAAATACTTCAACAGGAAACTCTTGTGTTTCGTCCCATTTCATGATGTTTGGTCGGATTTCTTTTTCTGCAAAGTTTTTAATCATGTCAGCAATCATTCGCTGGTTTTCGGTCATTTCAAAATTCATACTTATTTTTTTATAGTTTAAAAAGCAAATATCTTTTATTCTTGTTTAAAAATTTTAGCAATTTCAATACAATTGCACCTTATTTTTAATAAGAAATTAGGTTGATGATGTTGTTTGTATATTGGTTTAATTTTTCTGTTCCATTTAAAAATTTAAGCTCCACCACAAACGAAAAACCAGCTACGTTTGCTTTTTGCATGGTAACCAATTCGCCTGCTGCTGCTGCTGTGCCTCCTGTGGCTAATAAATCATCATGAATTAGCACATTCCACCCTTTTTTTATTATTTCTTGGTGCATTTCTACTTCGGCCGAACCGTATTCTAGCTCGTATTTATATGATATTGTTTTGTAGGGTAATTTTCCTTTTTTTCTGATAGGAATAAATGGGATTTGAAGTTTATTTGCCAATAAAATCCCAAAAAAGAAACCTCTGCTTTCAATTCCTATAATGGCATCTAAATGCAAATTTTTGGTTTGTTTAGCCAATTCGTCCACTATTTCTGAACAAAGTTGTTGGTCTAAAAATATGGGTGTAATGTCTTTGAATAAGATGCCTGGCTTAGGAAAATCAGGCACTTCTCTTATGGCGTTATCTAGTTTTTTGCGAATCATTTTCGATTTTTTTATCAGCTTACAATTTTAAGCACTTATTGTTTGGTTAACAAGCATCTTTCAAATTAATTTTTTAGCAACGGTACCAATAAAATCTTTCAAATAAAACGGCTCAAAATAAGCTACATCTTCGAACTGCTTGTTATTTAGTTTTTTTAATGCCAATTCATTAATTTCTATAGCTGATGGCAACACACTTTTATTAAAAATTGCATTTTTATTTTCTGCAAATAGTATTCGACATTTTTCTGCTCCATCTCCAAAGAAAATTATTTTTTGGTTAGCCAGAAATTTACTGAAAGAATTTTCATCCATTATTTTGGCTGAAATCGATTCAACTAACTCATTCTTAAAATTATAAATTGCGGTATAAACTTCCATTCTTCGAGCATCTATCATGGGGCAAAAAAGCAAGTTTTTATCTGTGATTTGTTTTGCCATACGCAATGCCATTGCTTGCAAGGTATCAACAGCAATTAATGGTTTGTTGAGTGCAAAACACAATCCTTTGGCTGTTGAAACTCCAATGCGAAGTCCAGTATAGGAACCTGGACCTCTGCTAATGGCTACAGCATCTACCTCTGCTAGTTTTTTGCCAGATTGCTGCATTACCTTTTCTATAAAAACGGTTATGTTTTCGGCATGGCTAAACGCTCCTCCTATTTCTTCTACAGCCAACAATTGCACTCCTTTTGTCAATGCAATTGAGCAAGTTTTTGTTGCTGTTTCTATCCCTAAAATTAAACTCATGCGTTATAAAATTTTTATTTCAACTCTTCTATTTGCTGTCATTTCTGTTTCTGATTTCGGGTCAGGAAATAACATTTTTGTATTTCCATATCCTTTAGATTTTATTCTTTTGGTATCTATCCCTTTTTCTATCAAATAATTTTTCACTGCCAGTGCTCTTTCTTCCGATAGTTCTTGATAATCGCTAGAATTCTTCTGCCTTGGTCCATTAACGTGTCCTTCTATTTCTATACTTACATTCGTATTCAATTGCATAAATTCCAATAATGCTAATAAATCAGAAGAAGCTTGAGGTAAAAATTTGGCAACATTTCCATGAAATTGTATGTTTCTGAGATTTATTTTCTGCCCCACTTGTATTGGTTCTAATAAAATTTCTAACTCCATATTCGTTCTTGTGTTTGGAATTGTTACTTCTAGCGATTGTAATAAATATCCTTTGGCATTTGCACTTACAGTCAGTTTATATTTTCTTTTTGGCACATCTACTTGATAGGACGTGATTTGTGATTTTTCTATTGATTTTGTTCTAAGTCCATCAATAATAATGTTTCCAACTAAAGTTTTATTGGTTTTTATTTCTTTCAAAGAAACACTAAAAGAAAGTTGTTCGGGTTCTATTGTTGGATTTTCCTGCTCAATTATTGGTGAATTAACAGGTTTTTCGAAATGTAATAATAACGTATGATTTCCTCCTGATTTTTTTGCATTATTTACCACTAAAACGTATTGTTCGCCCACTTTCACTTGCAATGATTTACTGTAATTACTGTTAATTCCTGCCCCAACAAATGGTTGCATAGCTTCGATGGATAGCCCTGTAATGGCACTTCTTGATAAATTACTTCTAATAGGTTCTATTTTATTTGCTTCAATACGTTTGCAAAACATTTTCTTATGTTCATACAACAAAAAATCCCAATCATTTCCTTGGTCTTTAGTAGTTATGTCGAATGTAAATTCCCCACTTGTTGGGGCTGTAATTAAATACCAAATGGAATTTTTTTCTTCTTCAAAGCTTAAAGAATCATGCAAATTATTGTTTGAAAACTCCATTTTTTTTCCATACCCTACAATGTTATTGGCTTCATAAATGGTATCTTTTAGTGCTAACATGGTTGCACAATCGGAATGTTGCGAAAAAACGGATGACGTTAATTGTGTTTGCAACAATAAAATAAAAAATATGTAAAGAAATAATCGCATTATTTAATTAAAATTCATAAAGTTGAAAGCTTACCTACGGTGCTACTTCGTGGTGTAAAGTTACTAACACCTAACTACTAACACCTTATCCCTAATCCCTAATTTTATTCATTTAATCGAGATTCGATGTCCATCCTTTGATGTAAAATTCGGATAATTTCAAGATTTTTTTTCTTTCGGTTGATTTTGTAGAATATGAGATGGGATTTTACTAGAGAACAATAATACCCTTGTCTTACTTTGCTATAATCTTTTCCTGATTCAGGATTTGAAGCTAAATGCTCTATTTCGTCCATTATCAAGTTAAAATACCTGTCAGCTTGCTCAATCGACCAATTTTCAAAGGTGTAAAGCCAAATGTTTTCAATGTCTCGATTTGCTTCTTGACTGATTTTAAAATCCATTATTCAGTCAAATAGTTGTGATGAATGTTCTTCAACATTTTTTTTCTATCAAAACCTTCTACAAAACCAGATTTTTCACCATTTTTAAGTTCTTTGATAAGTTCACTTTTTTTAGATTCTTCATACTCGAACATACGCAATGCTGCTCGAATAACTTCACTTGCTGATGAATACTTTCCTTTTTCTATTTGTTGACGAATGAAATTATTAAAATAATCGCCTAACAAAATTGATGTGTTCTTTGACATAATCTTATAATTTACTACAAAAATACCAACTTTTGGTATAAAATCAAAACTATTATTATTCAGATTTTCGTTACTAATACCTAATACCTTAACTTT